>NZ_VWWH01000007.1:0-185197 GCF_011753045.1 Burkholderia sp. Ap-955 | reverse complement strand
GCCTGCCGCTGCCGCGGCGCCCGCGGCCGACAATCAGCCGCCCAAGCCGATGATGCCGTGGGGCAGCCCGGTCCAGCAGCGCGCGCGCGGCCTGTCCGCCGTGCAGCAGGAGCATCTCGAGGCGCTGATCGTGCGCTACACGACGCGCACCCGGAAATCGAAGGACTCGGTGCAGGCGTCGCGCCCGGTGCTGGCCGACAGCCGCGCCACGGTCGGCTTCCGCTTTTCGACCAAGGAGATGCTGTATCCGATCGTCGGCGATCGCGCGGCCGGCTCGCGGCTGTGGGACATCGACGGCAACGAGTACATCGATTTCACGATGGGCTTCGGCGTGCATCTGTTCGGCCACACGCCGGATTTCATCCAGCACCAGGTCACCCGGGAATGGCAGCGCCCGCTCGAACTGGGCGCGCGCTCCAGCCTCGTCGGCGAAGTGGCCGCGCGCTTTGCCCGCGTGACCGGCCTCGATCGCGTGGCGTTCTCGAACACCGGCACCGAAGCCGTCATGACCGCGATGCGGCTCGCACGCGCCGTGACCGGGCGCGACAAGATCGTGATGTTTACGCATTCGTATCACGGCCATGCCGACGGCACGCTCGCCGCGGCGAACGCGGAAGGCGTGACGGAAACCATCGCCCCCGGCGTGCCGTTCGGCTCGGTCGAGAACATGATCCTGCTCGACTACGGCAGCGACGCCGCGCTCGACGCCATTCGCGGGATGGCGTCGACCCTCGCCGCCGTGATGGTGGAGCCGGTGCAGAGCCGCAACCCGTCCCTGCAGCCCGTCGCATTCCTCAAGGAACTGCGTCGCATCACCGAAGAGGCCGGCGTCGCACTGATCTTCGACGAAATGATCACCGGCTTCCGCGTCCATCCGGGCGGCTCGCAAGCGATGTTCGGCATCAAGGCCGATCTCGCGACGTACGGCAAGATCATCGGCGGCGGCCTGCCGCTGGGCGTGATCGCCGGCACCAGCCGCTTCATGGATGCCATCGACGGCGGCATGTGGACCTACGGCGACCACTCGTTCCCCGCCGCGGATCGCACCGCGTTCGGCGGCACCTTCTGCCAGTATCCGCTCGCGATGGCGGCCGCGCTGGCCGTGCTCGAGAAGATCGAACAGGAAGGCCCGGCGCTGCAGGCCGCGCTCAACGAACGCACCGCGCAGATCGCCGACACGTTGAATGCGTTCTTCGTGGAGGCCGAGGCGCCGATCAAGGTCACGTGGTTCGGCTCGATGTTCCGTTTCGAATTCACCGAGAACCTCGACCTGTTCTTCTATCACATGCTCGAAAAGGGCATCTACATCTGGGAATGGCGCACCTGCTTCCTGTCCACCGCGCATACGGACGAGGATATCGACCGCTTCATCCGCGCGGTGAAGGACAGCGTCGCCGACCTGCGTCGGGGCGGCTTCATCCGACCGCACTCGAAACACGGCACGGTGGCCGCGCTGAGCGAAGCGCAACGCCAGCTGTGGGTGTTGTCGGAAATCGATCCCGAAGGGTCGCTCGCCTACAACGTCAACACCACGCTCGAACTGAACGGCCGGCTCGACGAAGCCGCGATGCGCGCGGCCGTCCAGAGCCTGGTCGACCGGCACGAGGCGCTGCGCACCACGGTGATGGCGGACGGGTCGGGCCAGATCGTGCATCCGTCGCTGAAACTCGAGATTCCGCTGATCGACACGGACCCGGACGCATGGCGGGACCACGAAAGCCGCCAGCCGTTCGACCTGGTGAACGGCCCGCTCTTTCGGGCCGCGCTCGTGCGCCTGGGCAGCGAGCGTCACCTGCTGGTGATGACGGCCCATCACATCATCTGTGACGGCTCGACGTTCGGTGTCTTGCTCGAGGACCTGGCCCGCGCGTATGCCGGCGCGGCGCCGGCCGAGGCGCCGCTGCAGTTTCGCGCGTACCTGAAGCAGCTCGACGGCCAGCGCCACAGCCCGGAAACGAAGGCGAATCGCGAGTACTGGCTGGCGCAATGCGCGCGTCAGACCGCACCGCTGAATCTTCCGGTGGACTACCCGCGGCCCGCGGTGAAGACGTTTCACGGCGAGCGCGTATCCCTGCATCTGGACGCGGCGGCGGCCGCGACGCTGCGCACCGCGGCGCGCCAGAACGGCTGCACGCTCTACATGGTGCTGCTCGCGGGCTTCAATCTGTTCCTGCACCGCGTCGCCGGCCAGCAAGAGATCGTCACCGGCATCCCGGTGACCGGCCGCTCCGTGGCCGGCAGCGACCGCCTCGCCGGCTACTGCACGCATCTGCTGCCGCTGCGCTCCACGCTGCCGGAGCAGGCCACCGTGGCGAGCTTCCTGGCCGGCACCCGGCAGAACCTGCTCGACGCGCTCGAGCACCAGGATTATCCGTTCGCCGAGCTGGTCCGCGAAATCGGCGCACAGCGCGATCTCAACGCCGCGCCGCTGGTATCGGCGGTCTTCAACCTCGAACCCGTGTCGGCGCTGCCCGAACTGCCCGGCCTGACGGTCGGCCTCGTTGCGCCGCTGATCCGCCATACCGCGTTCGACCTGAACGTCAACGTGCTCGACGCGGGACAGGCGCTCCTGATCGATTGCGACTACAACACCGATCTGTTCGACGCGAGCACGGTGCAGCGTTTCCTCGACATCTACCGGACCCTGCTGGCGCGTCTCGCGGACGATGCGTCGGCTGCCGTTGCCACGCTGCCGTTGTCCAGCGATGCGGAGCGGAACCGGCTGACCGTCGAGTGGAACCGCACCGACACGGATTTCGGTGAAGCCGCCGCGCAACCGCTGCATCGCCTGTTCGAACAGCAGGTCGAGCGCACGCCGGACGCCGTCGCTGCCGTCTTCGATGATGCCGCGCTCACCTACGCCGAACTCAACCTGCGCGCCAACCGACTCGCCCACCACCTCATCGCGCTCGGCGTCGGCCCCGATGCGCTCGTCGGCGTCGCGATGGAGCGCTCCCTCGACATGAGCGTCGCATTGCTCGCGGTCCTCAAGGCCGGCGGTGCCTACGTCCCCGTCGACCCAGACTACCCCGCCGAGCGCGTGCGCTTCATGATCGACCACGCACAGTTGCGCTGGCTCCTCACCCAGCAGCATCTGCGCGACGCGCTGCCCGACACCGACGCACACGTGATCGTCGTCGATAGCGACTCGCTCGACCTCGACGCCGCGGCGACGTCCAACCCCGCGCCCGCGCTGAACGGCGACAACCTCGCCTACATGATCTACACGTCCGGCTCGACCGGTCGCCCCAAAGGCGCGCTCAACACCCATCGCGCGATCACCAACCGCATCCTCTGGATGCAGCACGCCTACGCGCTCGACGCCGACGACGCGGTGCTGCAGAAGACCCCGTTCAGCTTCGACGTCTCGGTCTGGGAACTCTTCTGGCCGCTCGTCACCGGTGCGCGCCTCGTGTTCGCCCGCCCCGGCGGCCAGCGCGAGACCGACTACCTGGTCGAACTCATCGAGCGCGAACGCATCACCACGCTCCATTTCGTGCCGTCGATGCTGCGCGCCTTTCTCGATCATCCGGACCTCGACGCGCACTGCGCGTCGCTGCGCCGCGTCGTGTGCAGCGGCGAGGCCCTGCCTCACGACCTGCAGCAGCGTTGCCTCGAGCGCCTGGACGTCAAACTCTACAACCTCTATGGCCCGACCGAGGCCGCCGTCGACGTGACCGCGTGGGAATGCGGGCGCGACGACCCGCACCGCATCGTCCCGATCGGCCGGCCGATCGCCAACACCCGCCTCTATATCGTCGACGCGCAGATGCAGCCCACGCCGGTCGGCGTGCCAGGAGAATTGCTGATCGGCGGCACGCCGGTCGGGCGCGGCTACCACGGCGAACCCGAGCTGAGCGCCGAGAAGTTCATCGCCGATCCGTTCTCCGCCGACCCGCTCACGCGCCTCTACCGCACCGGTGATCTCGCGCGCTACCGCCCCGACGGCAATATCGAGTTCCTCGGCCGCATCGATCACCAGATCAAGCTGCGCGGCCTGCGCATCGAACCCGGTGAAATCGAGGCGGCGCTGACTTCGCACCCGCTGGTCGACGCCGCCGTCGTGGCGCTGCGCGGCGTGGACGACGGCGCGAGACTGGTCGCATGGCTGTGCTCGTCGCACCCCGAAGCCGAACTGGTCGAAGCGGTGCGCGGCCACCTGCGGCAGCGGCTGCCGGAGTACATGGTGCCCTCCGCGTTCGTCGTCGTGGCGGCATTCGAGCATCTGCCCAACGGCAAGCTCGATCGCGCCGGGCTGCCCGAACCCGCCGACGGCCTGGACCACGTTGCACCCGTCAACGCGCTCGAAGCGCAGTTGACGGCCATCTGGCAGGAAGTACTCGGCAAGGCACGGATCAGCACGACCGCCAATTTCTTCGAGTTGGGCGGCAATTCGCTCCTGGCGACGAAGGTCGTCGCGCGTATCCGTCGCGACCTGCATGCGAAGCTGGAAATCCGCAGCCTGTTCGCACTCCCCACCATCTCGAGCCTCGCGAAGCGCATCGCCGATACGCAGCCGATCGACTACGCGCCGGTGACGCCGCTGCCGGCGCAGGCGAGCTACGCGCTCTCCCCGGCCCAGACGCGGCTGTGGGTCCAGGATCGTCTCCATGCGGCGCAAGCCGGCGGGCCGCTGCCCACGTCCCTGCTGTTCGAGGGCGTGCTGGACGTGGACGCGCTCGTCCGGGCGTTCCGCGCGTTGAGCGAGCGTCACGAGATCTTGCGCACGCGTTTCGTGCTGGAAGGCAACCAGCCGGTCCAGCAGGTGCTGCCGCCCGGCGAAGCCGCGTTCCCGGTCGAGGTCGTGGATCTGCAGGATGCCGAGGACCGCGATGCCCAGGCGATGTCGATCCAGGCGAGCGAACGGCTCGCGCCGATGGACCTCGCGACCGGGCCGCTGTTCCGCGTCAAGCTGCTCAGGCTCTCCGAAGTCCGTCACGTCTGCATCTGCACGATGCATCACATCGTGAGCGACGGCTGGTCCACGGAGGTATTGCTCGACGACCTGTCGGCGCTCTATGACGCATTCGTCCAGCGTCGCGACGATCCGCTGCCCGCCCTCCCGATCCAGTACAAGGATTACGCCGGCTGGCTGAACCGCCTGCTCGCCGGGCCGGACGGCGCGCGCATGAAGGACTACTGGCTGACGAAGCTGGGCGGCGGCCTGCGCGCGCTGGAACTGCCGGGCGACGTCGCGCAGCCGGCCGCGCCGAGCTGGAAATCCTGGCGATTCGACCTGCCCGCCGCCGAGACGACGGCGCTGGAATCGCTCGGCAAGCGCCACGGCGCGACCTTGTTCATCGCGCTGCTGTCCGCCATCAAGGCGCTGTTCTACCGCCGTTCCGGCCAGGAGGACATCGTCGTCGGCACGCCGGTCGCGGGCCGCGAGCTGCCCGAACTCGAGTCGCAGGTCGGCCCCTACCTGAACGTGCTGGCGCTGCGCGATCGGGTCGCGGGCGACGACCGGTTCGACACGCTGCTGACCCGCGTGCGGGACACCACCCTCGAAGCGTTCTCGCACCCGCTGTATCCGCTGGATCGCCTGCTCGACGAACTGCACGTCAAACGTGTGGCGGGACGCAATCCGCTCTTCGACATCGGCCTGACGCTGCAGAACCAGCGACACGGCCCCGTCGATCGCTACGCGGGACAAGTGCACATCGCCGAGCTGCCGGACCTTGACGCGCAGGGCGCGGACACGGAAGCCGCGACGGACTTCTGGTTCCTGGCCGAACCGGGCGCCGAAGGCCTCGCGATCCGCGTCGTCTATCACGCGGGGCGGTTCAGCGAAGCCCTGGTGCAAGGCCTCGCCGACGAACTGACGTCCGTCATCGGCGAAGTGCTTGCGAATCCGGGCGTTCGCATCCGGAACCTGACCCTGGGACAACGCGCCGAAGCCCGCCAGCCCACTGTCGAACTCAGCGCATTCTAAGGAGCCTTCGTTGACCATTTCGTCCAGCACGCAGGTTTACCTGCGACCAAACATCCAGTTCGAACCGCTGATCAACAGCTGGTACGCGTGGTATCACACGCTGCCGCCGTTGACCGCCGCCCTCAACGTGGCGGAGCGGTTCCTGCCGCTGCTGAAGTCCTATGCCGCATCGCCGATGATGCATGCGGCGGCCTGCAAGGATCCCGCGATGCGCGGCGGGCCGTTCCTCGACCTGGGCGGCCAGCGCGTCGACGAAATCCGCGCGCTGATCGAGCAGACCTCCCGGCGCGCGACCCGGCAACTGGAACTGGCGAAGGCCTACAAGGCATTCTCCACGCTGCTGCTGGAACAGGCCCGGGGGATGGCGTCGGACCCGCTCTACCCCGAGATTCCGGAGGTGTTGAAGGGCTATGTCGAGATCTACTACGACCTGAACCACAACCCGTCCTTCCGGGTGTTCGAAAGCCTGCTGTACGCGAGCCCGTTCTATGCGCGCGATGCGCAGAGCATCGCGCTGTCGGCGATCGAGGAGACCACGCCGCGGCCGTTCATCCTCAGCACGCCCCGGCTCAGCGACGCGCGCACGGTGTTCAGCAACATGGCCTTCGACGACCGCGCGCTCGACGCGCTGTTCCGCATGCGCGACACGCCCGGCAGCTACGCGAAGATCGTCGACCTGATGCGCGTGGAGGAGAAGGACGAGCCGCTGTTCCGCTCGTTCTTCACCGAGGAGGCGCCGGCGCCGAAACCGGATCGTTCGTTCGACGGCGACGACATCCGCATCCGCTACTACGGCCACGCGTGCGTGCTGATCCAGAGCCGGGGCGTGAGCATCCTGATCGATCCGGTGATCAGCTACGGCTACGACACCGCGCTGCCGCGCTATACGTTCGCCGACCTGCCGGACCAGATCGACTACGTGCTGATCACGCACAGCCATCACGATCACATCGTCCTCGAAACGCTGCTGCAGCTTCGCCACAAGGTCAAGACCGTGGTGGTCGGCAGGAATCTCGACGGCTTTCCGCAAGATCCGTCGATGGAACTGGCGTTGCGCAAGCTCGGCTTCGACGACGTGCTGGAAGTTCGGGATGCGCAGGAAATCAAGGTGCCCGGCGGCGCCATCACCGCCATTCCGTTCATGGGCGAACACAACGACCTGGCGATCCACAGCAAGCAGAGCTTCATGATCCGCTTCGGCTCGCGCTCGGTGCTGTGCATCGCCGATTCGTGCAACCTGGACCCGCGCCTCTACGAGCATGTCTTCCGCCTCGCCGGCAAGCCGGACACGCTGTTCGTCGGGATGGAAACCGAGGGCGCGCCGCCGTCATGGGTCTACGGCCCGCTGTTTCCGAAGGCGCTGCCGCGCGACATCGATCAATCGCGCCGGGCGCGGGGCTGCCAGTTCGGCGAGGCCGCCGCGCTGGTGGACGATTTCGCGTTCAACGCGGCGTATGTCTATGCGATGGGTCAGGAGCCGTGGCTGAACCACCTCCTCGACAACACCTTCGACGAAAACTCGCCCAGCCACATCCAGTCCACCCAGTTCGTCGCGCACTGCAAGGCCAAGGGCATCGCGTCCGAAATCCTGTACGCGACGAGGGAGATCGTGCTTTGTCAGAACTGAATCTCAACGCGCTCTCGACCAGCGGGCAATACCAGGAACACGTGGCGTTCTGGAACGACGCGCTCGGTCGCCTCGACGAAGACTTCCGCCTTCAGCAGGCGTGGCAGGCGTATGCGCTGCCGCTCGGCCCCGAGCCGACCCTGACGTTCGCGCTCGACGGCGACGCGGCGCCGGTGCTGGAGAAGCTCGCCGCCGGCAACGAGCTGGGCGCGTTCGTCGTCCTGCTGGCCGCGCTGTTCCGCGTGCTGGGGCGCTACAACGGCGCGGCCGGCCTGTTCGTGGCATCGCCGCGCCTGATCGTCGAACCCGCGAGCGGCTCCGCCGAGCCCGTCCCGCTGCTCGACGCCAGCGAGCCCGGCCCCACGGTTCGCGCGTACCTGAACCAGCTGCGCGACCGGGTGCAGCGCAGCTATTCGTACCAGGATTTCCCGATCGCCGCCTTCGCGCACAAGCTGCATGGCGAACGGCGCGCGACCAACGTCGGCGTGCGCTTCGACGGCCTTCACGAGGCCTGGACGTCGGTGGACTACGACTTGTCGATCGAGATCCGCCATCGCGAGTGCTACGAGATCGTGCTGACGGGCCGGCCGACGGTGTTCACGCTGCATTATCTGCAGCATCTCGCACGGCACCTGCGCAACGTCGTGGCCGGCTTCGGCGCACTGGATGCGCCGCTCGACACCGTCTCGCTGCTCGACGACGCAGAGCGCGCGCGCCTGCGTTCGCAGGCGGCGCCCGTCGCGGCACAGGGCACCTTCCTGGAACAGTTCGCGCAACGGGTCGCGGCCGCGCCGGACAGCGTCGCCGTGGTGACCGCCGACGCATCGCTGACCTATGCCGAACTCGACGACCAGGCGTCCCGGCTGGCGAGCTTCCTGCTCGCGGAATACGCGATCGAACGCGGCGACGTGGTGGGCGTGGTGGCCGACCGTTCCGAGCGCTGGATCGTCGGCATGCTCGGCGCCCTCAAGGCGGGCGCGGTGTATCTGCCGCTCGACCCGGAGTTTCCGCGGGAGCGGCTGCGCTTCATGATCGAGGATGCGAAGGTCAAGGCGCTGCTGACGCACTCGGAACACCTGCCGTTGCTCGCCGATTTCTGGGCGATCCCGATGTTCGCCCTCGACTTCCAGCTCGACACGCTGACACCCGCGTCGGCGTCGACGCAGGTCGAGGTCCGGCCGGACGATGCGGCGTACATCATCTACACGTCCGGCTCCACGGGCGTGCCCAAGGGCGTCGTGCTCGAACACGCAGGGCTCCTGAACATGGCGCAGTACCATGTGGACGCATTCGGTTTCGATGCCGCCGACCGCTTCGTCCAGTTCTACTCCCCGGGCTTCGACGGCTCGATCATGGAGATCTTCGTCACGCTGCTCGCGGGCGCGCGCCTGGTGCTGGCGAAGCCCGCCGTGATCCGGGACGTGCCGCGTTTCGTCGACTACATCGCGCAGCAGGGTGTCACCACCGTCAACGCGACGCCGGCCTATCTCGCCGCGCTCGACTGGCACGCGCTCGGCACCGTGACACGGGTCATCAGCGCGGGCGACAACGCCCGCGCGGCGGATCTGCGCGAACTGGCCCGGACCCGCACGTGCCACAACTCGTACGGCCCGACCGAGGCAACCGTGTGCATCGCGGACTACGTGGTCGACCCGGCCGTCACCTACGGGGCTCGTCTGCCGGTGGGCCGGCCGATCCACAATACGCACCTGTACCTGCTCGACGAGCACGGGGCGCCGGCCCCCGAGGGCTGCACGGGCGAGATCTGCGTGTCCGGCATCGCACTGGCGCGCGGCTATGTCGGCCGGGACGACCTGACGGCTGCCGCGTTCGTCGACCACCCGTTCGAGGCGGGCGCGCGCCTCTATCGCACCGGCGACCTCGGCGTCTGGCTGCCGGACGGCAACCTGGAAGTCACCGGGCGGCGCGACACGCAAGTGAAGATTCGCGGCTACCGGATTGAAATGGGCGAGATCGAGGCGGCGCTCCGGCAGCACACCGACGTCACCGATGCGATCGTGTTCGTGCGCGAGGACGCGCCGCAGCACAAGCAGCTGGTGGCCTGCGTCGCGACGGCGACGGCCAGCGTCGCCGGCCTGCGGGAACACCTGAAGGAACGTCTGCCCGAGTTCATGGTGCCGGCGTCGATCGTGACGCTCGACCGCCTGCCGCTGACGCCGAACGGCAAGCCCGACCGCAAGGCGCTCGCCGCGCTGGAACTGGCGCCCGTGCCGAGCGAAACCGCGTACGTCGCACCGGCCAATGACGTCGAGGCGCGCCTGGGCAGGATCTGGTCCGACGTGCTGGGCCGCGAGCCGATCGGCGTGCACGACAATTTCTTCGAACTGGGCGGCGACTCGATCCTGATCATCCAGGTGATGTCGCTGGCCCAGCAGGTCGGGCTCAAGTTCACCGCCGACCAGTTCTTCGCACACCCGACCATTGCCGAGCTCGCCCGGGTAGCGGTGGAGGCGCCGTCGATCCGGATCGCGCAGGAGCCGGTGATCGGCCCCGCCCCGCTGACGCCGATCCAGCACTGGTTCTTCGCGCAGGACGTGGCCGATCCGCACCATTACAACCAGTCGACGATGATCGAGGTGCCCGCTTCGCTGCGGCCGGACACGATCGAGCGCGCGCTGGCGGCCGTCGCGACGCATCACGACGCGCTGCGGCTGAGTTTCGAGCGCGTCGACGGCGCGTGGCAGCAATCGCATGCGGCGCCGCCGCTGGACATCCCGCTCGGCGTCACGTCGCTGGCGGACGCGGCGCCTGCCGCACGGCAGGCCGCGATGCTCGCGACCGCCACCGCCATGCAGGAGAGCTTCACGCTGTCGGCGGCGCCGCTGCTGCGCGCGCACCTGTTCCAGTTCGGTCCCGACGCGCCGCAGCGCCTGCTCGTGGTCGCGCATCACCTGGTGATCGACGGCGTCTCGTGGCGCATCCTGTTCGAAGACCTGTACACCGCGTGCCGCCAGCTCGAAGCAGGCCACGCGGTGCAGCTCCCGGCCAGGACGACGGCCTGGCGCGACTGGTCGACGCGTCTGTCCGAACTCGGCGCGACCGCGCTCGATGGACTGGGGCTGGACTACTGGCTCGAGGGGAACGCCGGCGAGCCGGCGTGCTTCGACGACATGCCGGTCGGCACCCGCGCCCAAGCCGGCTCGACGCTCGTCGAGTTCGACGCCCAGCAGACGCTCGCGCTGTTGCAGGACGTGCCGCGTGCGTTCAACACGCAGATCAACGAAGTCCTGCTGACGGCCCTGCTGCTCGCATTCGGCGACTGGACCGGCAACGCGTCGCTGGTCGTCGATCTCGAAGGCCACGGCCGCGAGGACCTCTTCGACGGCGTCGATACGTCGCGCACGATCGGCTGGTTCACCGCCCACTATCCGGTGTTCCTGAGCGCCGGCGACGCCACCGTGGCGGTCGACGCGCTGCGCCACGTCAAGGAGCAACTGCGCGCGGTACCGATGCGCGGGCTCGGCTACGGCATCGCCCGCTACCTCGGCCGCGACGCCGGCATCACGGCCGCGCTGGAACGGCAGCCGCCGGCGCCGGTGCGCTTCAACTATCTCGGCCAGGTCGATCGCGTGCTGGCCGACGACACGGGCTGGAAGCCGGTGCTCGACTTCCAGAGTCCCGAGCACAGCCCGCGCGCGCGTCGCGGCCATCTGTTCGAGATCGACGGGATGGTGTTCGACGGCCGTCTGCGCCTGACGTGGCATTACAACCGCGAGGCCTGCGCACCCGACGTCATCGAACAGCTGACGCAGTGCTACCGCAGCCGTCTGCTGTCGATCGTCGCGGCCAGCGGCGACGGCCCGCGCGCGCTGAGCCCGTCGGATTTTCCGGCCGCGCGCATCAGCCAGGAAGCGCTGGACGCCCTCGTCTCAAGGATCAAATCGTGACATCCCCGACCATTGCCGATATCTACGAGCTTTCCCCGATGCAGGAGGGGATGCTCTTTCATGCCGTGCACGAGCCCGGCTCGAGAAGCAGCTTCAACCAGCTCAGTTGCCGGATCACCGGCACCCTCGATCCCGCGCTGTTTCATGCCGCATGGCAGCAGCTCATCGATCGGCATCCGGTGATGCGCACGTCGTTCCATTGGGAGGAATTCGACAAGCCCATGCAGGTCGTGCACGCGCACGCCACGCTGCCGTGGGTGCAGGACGACTGGCTCGACCTGCCGGAACACGAACAGCGCACACGCTGGCGCGCGCATCTCGAACACGACCTGGCCGAGGGCTTCGCGCTCGATCGCGCGCCGCTCGTGCGCTGTCGCCTGGTGCGCGTCGCCGCCGACGCCTACCTGTTCAGCTGGAGCCACCATCACATCCTGGCCGACGGCTGGTGCCTGTCGCTCGTCATCGAGGAGATCTTCCAGGTGTATGGCGCGCTCGCGCGCGGCGTGCCGCCGGCGCTCCCGCCGGTGCGCCCCTATCGCGACTACATCCAGTGGCTGCAGCAGCACGAGCCGCAAGCCGCGCAGCAATACTGGACGCGCTATCTCGAAGGGTTCCGCTCGCCGACCCCGCTGCCCACGGCCGCGCGCGCGGACGCGGGCGAGCGCTTCGGCCAGGGCCTCGCGCAAGTGCAGGCCGACCTGTCGGCCGACCTGAGCGCGCGCCTGCGGCAATTCGCGGCCCGCCATCACGTCACCCTCAATACCCTCGCGCAAGCGGCCTGGGCGCTCGTGCTGTCGCGTTACAGCGGGGAAACCGACGTGGTGTTCGGCGCGGTCGTGTCCGGCCGGGGCGCCAATCTGCCGGGGATCGAAACCATGCTCGGCCTGTTCATCAATACGGTGCCGGTGCGGGTGCGGGTCGACCCGAGGCAGCCGCTGGTGCCGTGGCTGAAGATGATCCAGGCGCGCGTGGCCGCCCGCGCGCCGTTCGAGCACACCCCGTTGCCGGACATTCAGCGCTGCAGCGAAGTGCCGCCGACGGCGCCGCTGTTCGAGAGCAACATCACGTTCATGAATTACCCGCTCGACGCGTCACTCACGCATGGCGCGCACGGGCTGGCGGTCGACGAGGTGCAGCTCTACAACCGCGCCGACATTCCGCTCGAATTCGTGGTGACGGCGCGCGACGACTGGAAGATGGAACTGTCGTTCGACCCGCGGCGCTTCGATGAAGACACGATGCAGCGGATGCTGGGCCACGTGGCCGCGACGCTCGACGCGTTCGCGGCCGATCCGAACCGGCTGCTCGGCCGCGTGCCGATCTTGCCCGAGGCCGAACGCCGGCAGTTGCTGGAGACCTTCAACGACACCGCCGTGCCGTTCGACGCCGCGCATACCGTGGTGCATCGCCTGGAGCAGGCCGCCGCGAACCACCCCGAGCGGCCCGCGGTCGAGTACCGGGATGACGTCCTGAGCGCGGGCGAGCTGAACGCGCGCGCCAACCGCATCGCGCACCGCCTGCTGGCCGCCGCCGAGCTCGGGCCGGACGCGCTGGTCGCGATCTGCATGCACCGGTCGGCGCGCCTGATGGAGGCGATCCTGGCCGTCTGGAAGTGCGGCGCCGCCTATATTCCGATCGACCCCGACTATCCGGTGGCCCGCATCCGCACCATCCTCGAGGATTCCGGCGCCGCCCTCGTGATCACCTGCGACGACCTCCTGCCCCCGGAGCTGGCCGGGATCGCGCCGGTCGTGTCGCTCGACGCCGCCACCGACGTCGTCGACGACACCAATCCCGGCCGCCCCGTATCGCCCGACAGCCTCGCCTACGTGATCTACACGTCCGGCTCCACCGGCAAGCCCAAAGGGGCGATGGTCGAGCACGCAGGCATGCTGAATCACATGCTCGCCGAGATCGACGAGTTCTCGATCTCCGCGTCGTCGGTGATCGCGCAAACCGCGCCGCATTGCTTCGATATTTCGGTCTGGCAATTTTTCACGGCGCCGCTCGTCGGCGGCAAGACCGTGATCGTCGACGACGAATGCATTCGCGATCCCGCGCGTTTCGTCGCGTACCTGGACACCACCCGGATCAGCATCCTCGAACTGGTGCCGTCCTATCTATCCGCCGTGCTCGATCGCGCGTCGGAACGGCCGGCGCTGATGCGGCACCTGCGGCACCTGCTCGTCACCGGCGAGATGGTCAGCCCGGCCCTGGTGAAACAGTGGTTCGACGTGTTCCCTGGCATCGCGCTGGTGAACGCGTACGGCCCGGCCGAAGCGTCCGACGACGTCGCGCAGCACCGCATGACGTGCGCGCCGAGCACGCCTTACGTACCGGTCGGCAAGCCGATCCGCAACGTGCACCTCTACGTCGTCGACCCGCAGATGAACCTGTGCCCGATCGGGATTCCCGGCGAGCTGTGCGTGTCCGGCGTCGCCGTCGGCCGCGGCTATCTGAACAACGAGGCCGCCACGCGGGAGGCGTTCGTCGAGGATCCGTTCCATCCGGAGCGCGGTGTCCGCCTGTACCGCACCCGCGACATCGGCTGCTACCTGCCCGATGGAACGATCGTGCTCCACGGCCGCAAGGACCACCAGCTGAAGATCCGCGGCTACCGCATCGAGCTCGGGGAGATCGACAACGCGCTGGCCGCCATTCCGGAAATCCGCCAGGCGGCCGCGCTCGACTATCGCGACGAGGCCGGCCGCGCCGCGCTGTGTGCGTATGTCGCGTTCCGCGACGGCGCGTCGCTGAGCGACGCCCGGATCGCCGCCGCGTTGTCCGCCACGCTGCCGGACTACATGGTGCCCGGCATCTACGTGGTGCTCGACGCGCTGCCGCTGAGCGGCAACGGCAAGATCGACCGCAAGGCGCTGCCGCCGCTGGACCGCGCGCGACTCGCGGCCACCGCACACGCGCCGACGCCGCCCCGCACGCCCACCGAGACGCTGCTGTGCCGCATCTGGGGCGAAGCGCTGGGCATTCCTGCGCCCGGCATCCACGACAACCTCTTCGCGCTGGGCGGCGATTCGATCCTGAGCATGCGCATCGTGTCGCTGGCCGCGAAGGCGGGCCTGAAGATCACCACCCGGCTCATCTTCCAGCATCCGACGGTGGCCGAGCTCGCCGCCGTGGCGACGCGCGGCACGGTCGGCGCGGCGGAGTTCGTCGCGTCGTCCGGCCCGCTGCCGCTGACGCCCATCCAGAAGCGTTTCTTCGCGCAGCGCAAGGTCGACCCGGACCAGTACAACCAGGCGGTCCTGCTCGACGTGCCGGCGGATGTCGATCCGGTCCTGCTGCGCCAGGCGCTGCGGCACGCGGCCAAATGGCATGACGCGCTGCGGCTGCGCTTTCGCGCAGGCGAGTCCGGCTGGAGCCAGGAAGTCGTCGACGATCCGGAGGTCCCCGTGGTCGTGTCCGACATTGCGCGCGATCAGCTGGCGCAGCACGTCGCGCAAGCGCATGCAAGCCTGAATCTCGCGGACGGCCCCGTCGTGCGCGCGGACCTGTTCCGCGTCGACGCAGGCCGTTCGCTCCGCCTGCTGCTGGTCGCCCATCATCTGGTGGTCGACGGCGTGTCGTGGGGTGCGCTGCTCGAAACCGTGTACGACGCCTATACCCGCCTGCGCAACGGCAAGGCGCCCGAATTCGCGGGCGGCAGCGCCACCTGGACCGCCTGGACCCGGGCGATCTCGACCTGGGCCGGCTCCGGCGCCGCCGACGCCGACCTCGCCCATTGGCAGGCCCTCGCGCGTGCCACCCTGCCCGGCCTGCCGCTCGATCGCGATGCGTCCGCCGACGCCAATACCGTGTCGTCCGCCGAAACGATCGTGGTCGAGCTGGGCGAAGCCGCGACGACGGCGTTGCTGGGCGCCGCGCCCCGCGCCTACGACGCGCAGATCAACGACGTGCTGCTTGCCGCGCTCGCGCGTGCCGTCAGCGACTGGAGCGGATACGCCGACGTCCTGCTGGATCTCGAAGCGCACGGGCGCGAGGAACTGATCGACGACCTCGACATCTCGCGCACGGTGGGCTGGTTCACGTCGGTTTTCCCGGTCGTGCTGACGGTCGATGCCGGTTCGCACGATCCGGCCGGCCTGGTCGCATCGGTCAGGACGCGACTGCGCGCGGTGCCGAACGCGGGCATCACCTACGGCCTGCTTCAAGACCGGCTCGACGGCCCGCTTCCGCGGCCGCGACTGCAGTTCAACTACCTGGGGCAGACCGACCAGCTGTTCACCGCCGCACGCGACTGGAAACAGGCCGCGGAGCCGAGCGGTGACGGCCGCCATGCGAACCAGCTGCGCGAGCACCTGCTCGACATCAACGCGTACGTGACCGGCAACCGCCTGCACGTTGCGTGGGAATTCAGCCGGGCCTGCCACGACGCGGACACCATCCTGCGCGTCGCGCAAGCGTACATCGCGGCGCTCGAATCCCTGGTCGCCTGCCATGCCGTCCAGTCCGCATCGACCGTGCCCGCGACTGGCTTGCCGCAGGCGCCGGCGTCGGTGATGCCGGACGAGATCGCCGACGTCTACCCGCTGACGCCGACCCAGCAGGGCATGCTGTTCCACAGCCTGTACGAACCCGCGTCGGATGCGTACTTCAGCAGCCTGAATTTCGGTATCGACGGGGCGCTCGACGTCGAACGGTTCCGCCGCGCGTGGGAGACCGTGGCGCACCGGCACGACATCCTGCGAACCGCGTTTCACTGGGAAGACATCGAAAGCCCTGTGCAGGTCGTGCATCGCCGTATCGACTTGCCGTGGCACGACGAGGATCTGCGCGCGGCGTCCGCCGTGGAGGCCGAACAGCGCTGGGAAGCCTACGTGGCGCAAGACCGGGCGCGCGGCTTCGACTTTACCCGCGCGCCGCTGATGCGGCTCGCGCTGTTCCGCGTGGGCGAGCACGCATGGCGCTTCCATTGGAGCCATCACCACATCCTGCTCGACGGGTGGAGCTCCGCCCGGCTCCTGAGCGAAGTGGCCGCCGCCTATCAGGCGCCGCCGGCCGAAGGCGCGCCGCAGCGGGACGCGCCGCCCGCCTTCGCCGATTACGTGCGCTGGCTGGCACGCCAGGACGCCGCCGCCGCGGAACGTTTCTGGAAGACGAAGCTGGCCGATTTCCCGGCGACGACGCCGCTCGTGCTGGGCCGCCCCGAACTCGACGGCACGGCCGCGCCGGGCGCCTACGTGGAAGAGGCGCTGCTGCTCTCCGAGCGCGACACGCAACGGCTCGTCGCGTTCGCGCAAACCAGCCGCCTCACCCTGAATACGCTCGCGCAGGGCGCGTGGGCGCAGTTGCTGAGCCGCTACAGCGGCGAATCGGACGTCGTGTTCGGCACGATCGTTTCCGGTCGCCCCGCGTCGCTGCCGGCGTCGGACGAAATGGTCGGGCTGTTCATCAACACGCTGCCGGTGCGGGTGCGCATCGACGCGCGCCCGACGTCCGCGTGGCTGGCGCAACTGCAGATGGATCTCGCGCAGCAGGAGGACTATGCGCACTATCCGCTGGCCGACATCCAGAAATTCGCCGGCCTGCCGCCCGGCGTGCCGCTCTTCGAAAGCCTGCTCATCTTCCAGAACTATCCGGTGGAAGAAGCGCTGGCCGATGCGCTGCCCGGCCTGCGGATCGGCGCATTCCAGGTGTCCGATCCGAACAATTACCCGCTGACGCTGGTCGTGACGCCGGGCAAGCGCCTGTCGCTGCAGGTGCTGTACGACGACGGCCGGTTCGATCGCGACACGATCGTCCGCCTGCTGCGCCATGTCGAGACCCTGCTCACCGGCCTGGCCGGCGCGGAAGATCGCCCGAACCGCGATGTGCCGCTTCTCACCGCCGCCGAGCGGGAAGCCCTCCTGCTCGGCTGGAACGACACGTTCGCGCCGGTTCCGTCCGACCGGACGCTGCCCGAACTGATCGAGGCCGTCGCCGCCGCGCACCCGGAGCGCATCGCGGTGCGCTGCGGCACGGAGGTTCGCACCTATCGGGACCTCGTCGAAGGCGCCAACCGGATCGCCACGCATCTTCTGCAAACGGCGCCGCTGCAGCCGGACGACCGGGTCGCCGTCTGGATGCCGCGCTCGCCGCTGATGCTGGAAACGATCCTGGCCATCTGGAAGTGCGGCGCGGCGTACGTTCCGGTCGATCCGGCCTATCCGGCCCAGCGGGTCGAGACCCTCCTGACGCTGGCCCGGCCGGCCGTCATCGTCGGCACCGACTGCCAGCCGCCGCTGGCGCTGGCGTCGATCCCGTTGATCGACCCCGCTCGCTTGCCCTACCATCAGGATGCCGAAGCGCCGACGCCGCGCTGCCGGCCCGCGGACCTCGCCTACGTGATCTTCACGTCGGGTTCGACCGGCCAGCCGAAGGGCGCGATGGTCGAACATCGCGGCATGCTCAATCACGTGCTCGCGATGGCGCGCAGGGTCGGGCTCGGCGCGCGGAGCGCGGTCGCCCAGACCGCTTCGCACTGCTCCGATATTTCGGTCTGGCAGTGCTTCGCGGCGCTGGCGTCGGGCGGCACGACGGTGATCTATCCCGATGCCGTGATCCTCGAGCCCGCGCGCCTGATCGACAGCCTGCACCGCGACCGCGTCACGGCGATGCAATTCGTGCCGTCCTATCTGGCGACCTTTCTCGGCGAACTGGAACGGCACGCGGCACCGGCGTTCCCGCACCTCGACACGCTGCTGACGATCGGCGAAACGCTGCAGCCCGCCACCGCGCAAGCCTGGTTCCGCCTGAATCCGGCGGTCCGGCTCATCAACGCCTACGGGCCGACCGAAGCGTCGGACTCCGTCGCGCATTACAGCCTGACGCGCGCGCCGGATCTGCCGGCGATTCCGATCGGCCGGCCGATCGAGAACCTGCGCCTCTACGTCGTGGATGCCGACATGAATCCGTGCCCGGCCGGCGTCAAGGGCGAGATCTGCATCGGGGGCGTCGGCGTCGGGCGCGGCTACCTGTTCGACGAAGCCCGCACGCGGGCGGTGTTCCGCGACGATCCGTTCAGTCCGGAACCGGGCGCGCGCCTGTATCGCACCGGCGATATCGGCTGCTTCGACGCGGACGGCACGCTCCACTTCTTCGGCCGCCGCGACTTCCAGGTCAAGATCCGTGGCTATCGCATCGAGCTCGGGGAAATCGAAGCCGCGCTGACCGGCCTCGCCGGCATGTCCAATGCCGTCGTGGTCGCCCGCGAGATGCCGGATTCGGACAAGACCCTGTGCGCCTACGCGTCGGGAACCGGCTGGACGCCCCAGCGCGTGCGCGACGCGCTGCGCGACACGCTGCCGGCGCATATGGTGCCCGACACCGTGATGCTGCTGCCGGCGCTCCCCGTCATGCCGAACGGCAAGATCAACCGCGCCGCGCTGCCGCTCCCGGATGCCGCGTCCGTGCCCGACGGCATGCCGGCCGACCCGCAGACGCCGGTCGAAGCGGCGCTGCTGCGCCTCTTCGCCGAGGTGCTCGGCCGCCGGCCGAACGGCGTCGACGACGATTTCTTCGAGCAGGGCGGCCAAAGCCTCAAGGCGATCCAGATGGTCAGCCGGATCCGGCGCGAACTGAAACTGGACGTCACGGTCGCCGACATCTTCCATGCGCCGACGCCGCGCGCGCTCGCGCGGAAGCTGGCTGCCATGCCCTCCAACGCCGCCGCCACCGACGACGCGATCATCCCGGCGCTGGCCGCGCAACCGTCCTACGCGGTGTCCCGCGCACAGAAGCGGATCTGGCTCGCCAGCCGCGGTGCGGATTCGTCCACGTACAACATGGCGGGCGCGCTGCAGCTGGACGGCGCCGTCGACACGGCGCGCCTCGTCCGTGCGTTCGACATGCTGGTCGATCGCCACGAGAGCCTGCGCACCGTGTTTGCGATGATCGAAGGCGACTTGCGGCAACGCATCCTCTCTCGCGAAGCCTCCGGTTTCCGGGTCGAACAGCGGGATCTCGCGGACGATGCCGGGCCGCAAGCGATCGACGCGCTGATTCGCGCGGAAAGCGAGCAGCCGTTCGATCTCGCGTCGGGACCGCTCTTTCGCGTCAAGCTGGTGCGGCTCTCGCCGGTGAAGCACCTGCTGCTGCTGAACATGCACCACGTGATCTCGGATGCGTGGTCGATCCGCGTACTGACCGACGACCTGCATGCGCTGTATGCGGGACACGACCTGCCGCCGCTGTCGATCCAGTATCGCGACTACGCCGCGTGGCACAACGCAAGCCTCGCCGGTCCGCGTGCCGCCGCGCATCGCGCGTACTGGCTCGCGCAACTGGCGCCGCCGCTGCCCCGCCTGCAACTGGCATCCGACTTCCCGCGTCCCGAGCGGCTCGGTCACGCCGGGCAGACACTCGAAGTCGAACTGCCGGCGCCGCAGGCGGCGGAACTCGCGACGCTGGCCCGCGCGCACCATACGTCGCTCTACGCGGTGCTCCTGGCGTCGTTCTGCGTGCTGATGCACCGCTATACGGGGCGTGAGGACATCGTCATCGGCAGCGTGTCGGCCGGGCGCGACAGCGAGCAGCTCGAATCGCAGGTCGGCGTGTACCTGAACACCGTCGTGCTGCGCGTGCCGGTGCGGCAATCCGCGACCGTCGCTGAGGTGATCGACGGTGTGGCGAAAGCCTCCACGCAAGCGCTGGAGCATGCGTCCTATCCGTTCGACGTGTTGCTGGAAGACCTGAAGATTCGCACCCCGGCGAGCCATTTCCCGATCTTCGACATTCAGGTGAACCACGTTTCGATGCCGGCGCCGCAGCCCGGTCTTCGCATCACGGACATCTCACCGGCGGACACGACGGCCAAGTTCGACCTGTCCTTCCAGGTCGTGGAAAGCGAAGGCCGGCACCTGATCCAGTTCATCTACAACACCCACCTGTTCCGCCCGTCGACCATCGCCGCGATGCGCGATCGACTGCTCGCGATCCACGACGTCTTCCGTCGCGATCCGGCCACGCCGGTCGATCGCATCCCGCTCTCCGGCGATGCGCCCGCCGCCGCCCCGCGGGTCCGCGTCGGCCTGCGCCTGAAGCGCGCGCCCGAGGTCACGGCCGACGACGCGCTCGAGGAGAAGACGTGATGCGGGCCGGCCGGGGTTCGAGCGGCGCGCGCCGTGCGCGCTGCGTCGGGTTGTTTCAGGTGAACAAAACGTTTCAAGGAGTTTCCTGTGCAAGACAATAACGTGCTGGTCACCGACCATCGCTATGCCTCCACCGCGCGTTTCTGGCGCGAAAGCCTTTCCCAGGTCGCCGGCGTCTACCGGATCGCGGCGTACGCCCCGAGCCAGCAACCGGGCAGCCCGCTGTCCCGCACGGTGCGGCTCACGCCCGCGTCGCTCGACCTGTTGCGGCGCATCGGCGACGGCGAGCTTGCCGAATTCGCCGTCACGGCGGCGGGCATTGCGTTCCTGCTCTGGAAATACTTCCGGATTCCGGTCACGGTGCTCGGCACGCCGGCGCTGGCCGGGCATCCGTCGGCCCGGGCCGCCACCGTTCCGCTGATCATCGAGGTCCGCCCCGACGAGCGCATCGAGGACTACCTGTCGCGCGTGGCCGGGATCGTGGAAGACAGCTACGCCGAGCCTCAATTCCCGCTTGAAACGCTCGTGCGCAACGAGAAGGACATGGCGCTCGCGCAGCTCACGAAAGTCGCGCTGGCGGACGATCGGGTGCACCACGCACCGACCGGTCGCGACGACGATCTGCAATTGCATCTGCGGCTCGCGCGCGGCGAAATCGAGCTTCGTTACAGCGGGGCCATCGAACCTTTCATCATCGACGGTTTCGCCGGCAGCCTCGGCACGGTGCTGGAGGCATTCGAACACCTCGACACGCCCGTCGGCGACATCGAATCGGCCCCGCCGGAAGAGGGCCCGCTGCTGGCCGCCTTCAACGAAACCACGACGACCGGCCCCAGCCACCCGACGGTCGTCGCCATGTTCGAAGCGCAGGTCGCCCGCACGCCGACGGCGCCGGCCCTGGTCACCGACAGTTCGCTGATGACCTACGCCGACCTGAACGCCCGGGCCAACAGCCTCGCGCATCAATTGCGCGAACACCACGGCGTCGGGCCGGAATCGCTGGTCGGCATCATGCTCGACCGTTCCGAATGGATGATCGTCGCGATTCTCGGCATCCTGAAGGCGGGAGCGGCGTTCGTTCCGCTGGACCCGGCGTATCCGGCCGAACGGATCAATCACATCCTCGGCGACACCGGCCTGTCGCTGCTGGTGACCCAGTCGAGTCAACTCGCGCAGTGGTATGAATTCTCCGGCGTGACGCTGCTGCTGGACCAGGAACTCCCCGGCTGGACGCCGCTGCCGGACAACCCGCCGTGCCGTGCCGAACCGACGCACCTGGCCTACGTGCTCTACACGTCCGGCTCGACCGGGAAACCCAAAGGCTGCCTGCTCGAACACCGGAACCTGGCCCACTACATCGCGTGGGCCGCCGCGTATTACTTTCCGGAAAGCACGACCGGCAGTTTCGGCCTGTACAGCTCGCTCTGCTTCGATTTCACGCTCACCAACATCTTCTGCCCGCTGGTGCGCGGCAAGACGCTGCGCATCTATCCGCAGTCGGAAAGCATCGACACCATCCTGGCCCGGATGTTCCAGCCCGGCAGCGGCGTCGACACCCTCAAGCTCACGCCCACCCACATTCACCTGCTGGAATACATGAACCTGGCACGCTCCGGCGTGCGCAAGGTGATCGTGGGCGGCGAGGAACTGACGCCCCAGCACATCGCCACGCTGCGCAAGATCGATCCCGCGATCGAAATCTACAACGAGTACGGTCCCACCGAGGCGACGGTCGGCTGCATCGTCGAGCGCGTCGAGGACGCGCCGTCGACGGTGCTGATCGGCCGGCCCATCGCCGACACCCGGGTGTACATGCTCGACGACGCGCTGCGGCCGGTTCCGCTCGGCGTGCCCGGGGAAATCTGCCTCGCCGGCGCCGGCCTTGCACGCGGCTACCACCAGCGGCCCGACGTCACCGCCGCGAAATTCGTCGAGCATCCGTTCCCCGGCGAAGCGCGCATCTATCGCACCGGCGACATCGGCCGGTGGCTGCCCGACGGACGTATCCAGTGCTACGGACGCGTCGACCACCAGGTCAAGATCCGCGGGCACCGTGTCGAACTCGGCGAGATCGAGGCCGCGATCGCCGCGCACGAGGACGTCGTCGGCGCGGCGGTCATGCTGCGCGAATCCGCCCACGGCGTGCGCAAGCTGGCGGCCTACGTCAAGGGCGCCGCGAGCCTGAGCGTGCCGGACCTGCGGGCCTATCTGGCCGGGAAGCTGCCGGACTACATGGTCCCGTCCGACATCATCCCGATCGCCGAATTCCCGCTCAACGCCAACGGCAAGCTGGATCGCCCGGCGCTCCTGGCGCTGGAGCCCAACGCCGCGCCCGACACCGCCAGTCTCGACGCCACGCCGATTCAACTCGAGCTCGTGCGCATCTGGCGCGACGTGCTCGACAATCCGGCCGTCGATCTCACCGGCCGCTTCTTCGACTACGGCGGCGATTCGCTGCAAGCCATGCAACTGGTCTCGCGGATCTGGAGCAGCTTCTCCGTCGAGATCGGCATCGACGCGATCTTCGAACTCCAGACCATCAGCGCGGTGTCCGACCTGATCGAAGCGTCGTCGCCCCACGCCGGTTCGACGGCCGGCACCATCGTGCCCCGCTCGCGCGCGAACGACCTGCCGCTGTCCTTTCCGCAGCAGCGGCTGTGGTTCCTCGCGCAACTGGAAGGCCCGTCGGCCACCTACAACATCTCGAGCGCGCTGCGCTTCGACGGCGAGCTGGACATCGCGCGCCTGCAGGCAGCCGTGTCCGAGATCAGCCGGCGTCACGAGATCCTGCGCACGACGTTTCCCGCCGTCGACGGCCGCGGGGTTCAACGCGTCGCGCCGCCGGCGCCGGTCGCGCTCGACGTCGTCGATGTCGCCAGCGAGTCCGACACGCTCGCGCTGCTCGCGGCTGAAGCCGACCGCCCGTTCGATCTCGCCGCCGGGCCGCTCTATCGCGTCGTGCTGTATCGCGTCCATGAGCGCCTGCACGTCTTCGGCATCGTGATGCATCACATCGTTTCCGATGCATGGTCGTCAGGCATCCTCATCGGCGAACTGGCCGCGCTCTATGCCGGCGAGTCGCTGCCGGAACTGGCGGTCCAGTACGCGGACTACGCCGTGTGGCAGCACGAGCGCCTGGCGTCCGCCGACACGCATCGGGAACTGGCGCTCCTGAGCGCCGCGCTGGCGGACGCGCCGGACCTGATCGAGCTGCCCACCGACCGCCCCCGGCCCGCCGTCCAGCAGTTCCGCGGCGCGGTCCTGCCGTTCCAGCTGAGCGGCGAACGCGCCGACGGCCTGCGCGCGATTGCCCGCGCGTCCGGCACCAGCACGTTCATGGTCGTGCTCGCCGCGTATGCGCTGCTCCTGTCGCGATACAGCAACCAGCAGGACCTCGTCATCGGCTCCCCGATCGCCAACCGGCGTTCCAGCATGACCGAGCCGCTGATCGGCTTCTTCGCGAACATGCTCGCGCTGCGCGTGGACCTGTCGGGCAATCCGACCTTCGGCGAACTGCTGGCGCGTGTGAAGCGCGTCGCGCTCGACGGCTACAGCCGCCAGGAAATTCCGTTCGAGCAGGTGGTGGACTCGCTCGAGCTCGAACGCAACCTGAGCCGCACGCCGGTGTTCCAGGTCGTGTTCGCGTACGAGAAAGCGCAATCCCAGGCGGTGAGCTTCCCCGGTCTCGTGACCACGCCGGTGGCAGTGGAGACCCACACCGCGAAGTTCGACCTCACGCTGCATGTGCAGGATGCCGACGACGGCCTCGCGGGCTCGCTGGAATACAACCTGGACCTGTTCGACGCCGCCACGATCGATCGCATGGCGGAACACTTCCGCACGCTCGTCGATGCCGTGATCGCCGATCCGGATCGACCGCTCGGCGCGCTGTCGTTGTCGAGCGACGCGGAGCGGAACCGGCTGACCGTCGAGTGGAACCGCACCGACACGGATTTCGGCGAGGCCGCCGCGCAACCGCTGCATCGCCTGTTCGAACAGCAGGTCGAGCGTACGCCCGATGCCATCGCTGCCGTCTTCGATGACACCGCGCTCACCTACGCCGAACTCAACCTGCGCGCCAACCGCCTCGCCCACCACCTCATCGCGCTCGGCGTCGGCCCCGATGCGCTCGTCGGCGTCGCGATGGAGCGCTCCCTCGACATGAGCGTCGCATTGCTCGCGGTCCTCAAGGCCGGCGGCGCCTACGTCCCCGTCGACCCCGACTACCCCGCCGAGCGCGTGCGCTTCATGATCGACCACGCGCAGTTGCGCTGGCTTCTCACCCAGCAGCATCTGCGCGACGCGCTGCCTGAGACCGACGCACACGTGATCGTCGTCGATAGCGACTCGCTCGACCTCGACGCCGCGGCGACGTCCAACCCCGCGCCCGCGCTGAACGGCGACAACCTCGCCTACATGATCTACACGTCCGGCTCGACCGGCCGGCCCAAGGGCGCGCTCAACACCCATCGCGCGATCACCAACCGCATCCTCTGGATGCAGCACGCCTACGCGCTCGACGCCGACGATGCGGTGCTGCAGAAGACCCCGTTCAGCTTCGACGTCTCGGTCTGGGAACTCTTCTGGCCGCTCGTCACCGGTGCGCGCCTCGTGTTCGCCCGCCCCGGCGGCCAGCGCGAGACCGACTACCTGATCGAGCTCATCGAGCGCGAACGCATCACCACGATCCATTTCGTGCCGTCGATGCTGCGCGCGTTCCTCGATCATCCGGACCTCGACGCGCACTGCGCGTCGCTGCGCCGCGTCGTGTGCAGCGGCGAAGCCCTGCCCCACGACCTGCAGCAGCGTTGCCTCGAGCGCCTGGACGTCAGACTCTACAACCTCTACGGCCCGACCGAAGCCGCTGTCGACGTGACCGCGTGGGAGTGCCGGCGCGACGATCCGCACCGTATCGTCCCGATCGGCCGGCCGATCGCCAACACCCGCCTCTACATCGTTGACGCGCAGATGCAGCCCACGCCGATCGGCGTGGCCGGCGAATTGCTGATCGGCGGCACGCCGGTCGGGCGCGGCTACCACGGCGAACCCGAACTGAGCGCCGAGAAGTTCATCGCCGATCCGTTCTCCGCCGACCCGCTCGCGCGCCTCTACCGCACCGGTGATCTCGCGCGCTACCGCCCCGACGGCAATATCGAGTTCCTCGGCCGCATCGATCACCAGATCAAGCTGCGCGGCCTGCGCATCGAACCCGGTGAAATCGAGGCGGCGCTGCGCACGCATCCGTCGGTCGACGACTGCGTCGTGATCGCGAAAACCGCAGGCGCCCGAACGTTCCTGATCGCCTATGTCGCGACCGCCGCGCCGGACATAGCCGGTCTGCGCGATTATCTGGGCGGCAAGCTCGCCGACTACATGGTGCCGTCGCAGTTCGTCGCCCTTGAATCCTTGCCGCTGCTGCCCAACGGCAAGATCAACCGCAAGGCGCTGCCCGCCCCGGCCGACGTGGTCGACGCGGCCCGGCCGCACGCGCCCGCCGTCACGCCCCGCGAAATCCTGCTGGCGTCGATCTGGCAAGACGTACTGCAACTGCCTTCCGTCGGCATCCACGACAATTTCTTCGAACTCGGTGGCGACTCCATCCTGAGCATCCAGGTGATCGCGCGCGCCAATCAGGCGGGGCTGCGCGTGACGGCGAAGCAGCTGTTCCAGCATCAGACGATCGCGCAGCTGGCCGCCGCGCCCGAAGAGCGGGCAACCTACGTGCCGACCTTGAGCCCGCTGGGCGATGCGCCGCTCACGCCGGTGCAGCACTGGTTCTTCGACCAGGAGATCGATGCGCCGTCGCACTTCAATCAAACGGTCCTGATCCAGGTGCCGGCGGATATCGACGCGTCGCGGCTGGCCGACGCGTTCCGGAAAGTCTACGAACATCACGACGCGTTGCGACTGCGTTTCTCGCACGATGCGGGCCGCTGGACCCAGCATGTCGTCGCCGGCGGCGAGATGCCGGCGCTCTTTGAGAAGCAGGTGATTGCCTGCGACGCCGGCGAGCGCCTGGCGGCGATGCGCGCCGCCGCCGCTGACGCGGAGCGCGGCATCGATATCACGCATGGCCCGTTGCTGGCGGCCCGGCTCTTCTGCCTGGCCGACGAGCCGCTCGCGCGCCTGTTCGTGTCGATCCATCACCTGGCGGTGGACGGCGTGTCGTGGCGCGTGCTCCTCGAGGACTTGCATGCCGCCTACCACGGCCAGCCGTTGCCCGCGAAGACGACTTCGTTCCGCGAATGGGCGTTGCATCTGCAGCAACTGGCCCGCTCGCCCGCCATCGGCGACGAAGCCCGGCTGTGGCAAGCCCTCCTCGCGCAGCCCGTCGAGCCGATGCCGGTCGACTATCCGGCCGCGGGTGCGGCCAACAATGTGGCCAATAACCGAGCCAACAACGCGGTCGGCGACGCGTCATCCGTTTCATTCGAGCTGGACAAAGCCGACACCACCGCGTTGCTGCGCCGGCTGCCACGGGCCTACGACACCCGCATCAACGACGTCCTGCTCGTCGCGCTCGCGCAAGCCTGCAGCATGGTCACGGGCAACGCCCGCACGCGGATCGATCTCGAGAGTCACGGCCGCCACGTGGCGGATGCGCCGCTCGACCTCACCCGGACGGTGGGCTGGTTCACGTCCATCTACCCCGTCGTGCTCGACGCCGACGCGATGCACACGCCGGAGCAAGCGCTGCGTGCCGCGCGGCAGCAACTGCGCCGGATTCCGGCCGACGGTCTCGGCTATTCGCTGCTCCGCTACCTGAGCCCCGACGCCGCCGTGCGCGACAGTCTCGCCGCGTTGCCGAAGGCCGATATCCTCTTCAACTATCACGGGCAGCTCGATACCGTGTTGCGGCAATCCGATGGCTGGCGCCCGGCGGCCGAAGACCTCGGTTCGCTGCGTGCCGGGCGGTCGCAGCGCACGCACGCGTTCGAGATCGTCGCCGCCGTCGTCGACGGCAAGCTTCAGGTCGACTGGCGCTACGGCGAGCGGCTCCACCGGCGGCAGACGGTCGAGAACCTGGCCGCGCACTTCAGGGACCGCTTGCTCGACTTCGCGGCGTCGGTCCCCGACAACGCAGGGGACGATATCGAGGACAGCTACCCGCTCTCGTCGCTGCAGCAGGGCATCCTGTTCCATTCGCTGTACGACCTGGATCCTGCTGCCTATTTCCAGCAGTTCAGCTTCGTCGTCAACGGCCCGCTCCAGGTGCCGGCGCTCCGGCAGGCGTGGGCCAATGCGCTCGCGCGCCATGCCGTGCTGCGCACCGCGTTCGCGTGGGCCGATCGCGACCATCCCGTCCAGACCGTGCTGCACGCGGTCGAGCTGCCGTGGACAGTGCTTGACTGGCGGCACCGCGATGCGTCGCGCCGCGCGCAGGACTTCGATGCGTTCCTCGCCGACGACCGGAAGCGCGGCTTCGATCTCCAGCGGGCGCCGCTGTTCCGCTGCACGCTGATCCAGGAAACCGACACGCGCCATCGCTTCTGCTGGAGCGCGCACCACATCATCCTCGACGGCTGGAGCACCGCGACCCTGATGAAGGAGGTGTTCGACGACTACCTGTCGCTCGCCCGCACCGGCACACCTGCGGTCGCGGCGTCGGCGCCGGGATACCGCGCGTACATCGACTGGCTCGCGCGTCATCCCCGCTCGGCCGACGAAACCTGGTGGCGCGCCGAACTGGCCGGCTTCCATGCCGCCACGCCGATCGCGGCCAGTCCGGCCCGGCAGACGACCGGCGACGCCGCGCGGCAGGACAAGCGCCGGACCCAGCAATTCCTGCTGGACGAGGCGCTGACCGCGCGGCTGCAAGCACTCACGCGTGCGCATCGCGTCACCCTCAACGTCCTGATCCGCGCGGTCTGGGCGTTGGTGCTGCGGCGCCACGCCGGAACAGACGACGTCGTCTTCGGCGTCACCGTGTCCGGGCGTCCGCCGATGCTCGACGGCGTCGAGTCGATCGTGGGGCTGTTCATCAACACACTGCCGTTGCGCCTACGTATCGCGCCGCAGCGCCCCTTCATCGAATGGCTGGCCGAGGTCCACGCAGCCCAGGCGGCGATGGAGCCGCATTCGTACAGTTCGCTGGTCGATATCCAGTCGTGGAGCGAACTGCCCGCCCGCGACAGCCTGTTCGACAGCCTGCTGGTCTTCGAGAACTTCCCGGTTGCCGCCGCCCCCGATCTCGGGCCGGACGACATCGAGATCCTCGACACCCGCGCGTTCGCGGAATCGAACTACCCGCTGACCCTGACCGTGCACCCGGACGAGCGCATCGGCTTCCATATTTCGCACGATGCACACCGCGTCGCGCCGGATGTCGTGCGGCAGATGCTCGACACCCTCCGCACGTTGCTCGAGCGATTCGCCGAGCACCCGGACCAACCGACCGGCCAGCTCGCCGATCCGCCGGCCGCCGATGGCCAGCCGGGCGCGCCGCGCGGGGTGGCCGAGCCGGCCATCGAAGCCGCCGCCGGTGGGGCCACGGCGGCACGCGCCGTCGCGCCGACGGCGGACGAACGCACGTTGCTGGAGATCTGGCAGCGGATCTTCAAAAGAGACGACATCACGGTCAGCGACAACTATTTCGACCTCGGCGGCCACTCGATCATCGCGATCCAGCTGATGGCCCATGTCGAGAAGGCCTTCGATCGCCGGCTGCCGATTTCCTGTCTCTTCGAGAATCCGACGATCGAGAAACTGGCGGCGGCGCTGGCCGCGAAAGAACCGGCCGCGTCCGCCGGCGGACTCGTGCCGATTCGCGACGGCGGCCCCGCCGCGCCGCTCTTCCTCCTGCCGGGCGCCGGCGGGAACGTGGTCTACTTCCACCCGCTCGCGAACCACCTGAGCGGCGCCCACGCGATTCACGGGCTGGAAGCGCTCGGCCTCGACGGCGCGTGCGAACCGCTCACCCGCGTGGAAGACATCGCGGCCCGTCATATCGAACGCATCTGGCCGCTGGTGGGCGCGGGTCCGTACTACCTCGCGGGCCACTCGTTCGGCGCGCACGTGGCGCTCGAAATGAGCCGGCAGCTCGTCGCCAAGGGCGCCGACGTGAAACTGCTGGCGATCTTCGACGCGTCCGCGCCCATCGACAGCTCGGCCGCCACTTACTGGCAGGACTGGGACGACACCGACTGGCTGGTCGCGATCGCCCACGAAATCGGCACCTTCCTCGGGACCGACCTTCAGGTGACGCGAGCCGATCTCGTCCCGCTCGATCCCGACGGCCAGGCCGGCTTGATCCTCGAGCGGATCGGCAGCCGCGGCAGCTGGTTCGCGGACGCCGGATCCGACCGCCTGCGCGCCTACCTGCGCGTCTATCAGGCCAACTTCAAGTCGCACTACGCACCGCCAGCTACCCCGCTGCCCGTGCCGATCGCGTTGTTCCGCAGCACCGAGCGCGATCCCGGCGACTACGCGCCGTCGCCCGAGATCGCGCAGCTTCGCCTGGACCCGACGTGGGGATGGTCCCGCTTCTCGGCGCGCCCCGTCGCGGTGACGGACGTCCCCGGTGATCACCTGACCATGTTGCTCGATCCGCATGCCGGTGCCCTCGCCGCCCATGTCAATTCGTTTCTGGAAAAAAAGCCCTCATGAAATTGAAATCAACGCCGACGATCGACAATACTTTCGCCCGCAAGGTCTGCATCAACCTCGACCGGCGCCCCGACCGCTGGGAAGCGATGCAACGAAAATTCGCAGAACAGAACATCCTCACGGTGGAACGGCTGTCCGCCGTCGATGCAAAACGGGTGAGCGTGCCGGAATCGTTGAGCCATATGCGTCCGCAGGACTACGGCTGCACGATGAGCCATCTCGCCGCGGTGAAACAGGCGAAGGCCGCCGGCGCGAGCGAAGTCCTGATCTTCGAGGACGACGCGTTCTTCGACGCCGATTTCGCCGCGCGCTTTCCCGAGTTCATCGCGCAAGTGCCGGACGACTGGCACATGCTGTTCCTGGGCGCGTATCACTTCACGCCGCCCATTCCCGTCGCGCCGAATATCGTCAAGGCCGTGGAGACGCTCACCGCGCACGCGTACGTCGTCAGGGACTCGCTTTACGACGCGTTCATCGCGATCAACGAAAACCCGCCGGCGATCAACGACCGCAACAACCTCGTCCTGCAGCAGACGTTCAATTGCTACTGCTTCGAGCCGAATCTGGTCGGACAGGAGTCCGGCTACTCCGACATCATGGATGAAGTGATGCCGGAAAAGCCGCTGACCTATTCGATGCCCATTCCGGACGGCTGGTGAAACCTGCAGCCCGTGCTCGCCGCGCTCCATCACTCGACAGGCCATTGAAAATCATGCAAACCACCACCGTTGACCTCGAAGCGGCGTTCGTACAGGCCGCGCTGGATGCGCTTCACCGGGACTGCAAGCTCGGCGACGCGATTTCACTGGCTTACGGGAAATGCGAATCGACTGCCGGCGTGATCGACCTGATTTTTCCGTTGATCACGAAGAAATTGCGGATCGATTACATCCTCATGTACAGCATCGAAAGCAATCCGCGCACGCTCCTGCATTTTCTTCGGCAGGTCGAGTCGCGGCTGGCACGGGACGAAAACTGGACGGCCGCCTCGGTCGAGGCCGCGTTGCGGAGCGTGGCCGATTCAACGGACAGCGTCGGCTGGGAGCGTGCGCAGCGCCTGCTGAAGTGCTGCATCCTGTTTTCCGATTCGCCGCTGGAAATCGTGGAAAGCATCACGTTCCTCGGCAAGCACGAAACCTCGTCGAGGTTGAGATCAGCGGCAAGAAACGTCGAACTCAGCCACCTGATCAATTGAGACCTATTGGCCACTCATGGATTCCGCTCAAAGCAAATCGCCGCCCTGGCATTCCGCCGTCACCCTGATGTGGCGCAGTCATCCCTGGCTGACGCTGGGCACCGTCCTGACGGGCCTCGTCAGCGGCATCGCGTCGATCGTGGGCGTCGGGTTGATCAGCACCGTGCTGCACGACCGCGATGATCGACAGACGCTGTTGCTGATGTTCATCGCCGTGAACGTCATCGCGGTGGTCTGCAGGAGCGGCGCGGCCGTGATGCCCTCCTATGCCTGCATGAAAGTCATGACGAGATTGCGCGTCAACCTGTGCAAAAGGATCCTGGCGACCCCGCTGGATGAAATCGACAGGCGTGGCGCGCCCAATGTCCTGACGATGCTGACACAGGACATTCCGCAGCTGAGCCAGACCCTGCTCACGATACCGACGATCATCGTTCAATCAGTCGTCCTGATCTGCAGCATCGCCTATCTCGCCTATCTCTCCTGGATCGTTTTCGCGTCGACGATCATCCTGACGATCGTCGGCCTGGTGCTTTACCTGTTCTTCTATCGAAAGGCGGTCAATTTCACGGAGCGGGTTCGCGATGAATTCGTCCAGTTCAACGAATACACCCATGGCCTCGTGTTCGGAATCAAGGAGCTCAAGCTCAACCGGGCCAGGCGGCGCTGGTTTACCCGGGCCGCGATCGAATTGTCATCGAAGCGCGTGGCGGGGTTCAATTACATCGAACGCTTCTGGTTCATGAGCGGCGACAGCATCGGCCAGATCACCGTTGCGGTCCTGCTCGGATTCCTGCTGTTCGGCGTACCTTCGCTCGGCGTCGTCGATCCCTCCGTCCTCACGGCGAGCATTCTGGCCGTGCTCTACATGCTGGGGCCCTTGACCATGCTGATCAATATCCTGCCGGTGGTGGCCGAAGGCAAGACCGCGCTCGCCCGGCTGGCGGAATTCGGCTTTCTGATCGACGACACGCAGGCTTCACACGAGGAACCGCTCGCTCCGGGCAAGGTGGAATCCCCGTCGGCGAAGTCATGGAAGGTCATCGAGTTGAAAGCGGTGACGATGAACTACCGTGACGACGCGTCGTCGGTCGACTTCGTGCTCGGCCCCATCGACATGACGATTCATGCCGGCGAACTCGTCTATGTGATCGGCGGAAACGGCAGCGGCAAGAGCACGTTGGGCAAGGTCCTCAGCGGCCTCTATGCGCCTACCGGCGGAACGATTTCCCTCGACGGAAAAGTCATCGACGACGATGCCAGGGAGCAGTACCGAAACCTGTTTTCCGCCGTCTTCACCGATTTCCACTTGTTCAACCGGATCATCGGACCGGATCGGGGCAATGAAAGCATCGAGCTTGCCCGGAAATACCTCGACACGCTGAAACTGGCCGACAAGATCGAGATTTCCGGCCGGACCTACTCGACCACCCGGGCTTTGTCGACAGGGCAACGCAAGCGACTGGCGCTGCTGTGCGCGTACATCGAGGATCGTCCGATTTATATCCTGGACGAATGGGCCGCCGACCAGGATCCGGTCTTCAAGCGATTTTTCTATGAAGTGCTGGTTCCCGACCTGAAATCCCGCGGGAAATGCGTCGTCATCATTACCCACGACGATCAGTACTTCAAGCTGGCGGATCGGGTCATTCGCCTGGATAGCGGCCGCATCTTCTCCGATACGGCCCTGTGTGCCGTCCGGGCCGAGGCTGCCGGATGAGCCGCGATCCGGATGCGGACAAGGTGCGCGCCGTCTGTCGCGGGCGGGCGGAACGGTCGTCGTGCGCCGTACCGGATTCGACGACCGGCGAGGCTTCGGCTGTCCCGGCAATCCGTTACAGACGCGTACGCAGGCGGGTGTTTAAATCATGTCGGCATTCATGCGCACACGCGCAGCTTCAACGTCTCATCAGGAATCCCTTCATGGAGTTCAGCAGATTGTTCGCACACGTCGGCGAAGCGATCTCGAGCAGCGGGAGCCGACGCTTTCCCCGCATGATGTACAACCTGATCGCCGCGGCGGTCCCCGTCGACGAGATCCGCATTTCGGAGCTTGCGGTCGACGACGCGCCTGACGGCGATCCCGCGGTGCGCAGCCTCGGCGCGGTCGGCGCGGCGCTCGCGAAGGCCGGCGCGGCCGCTGCGTGTTACGGGCCGCAGATGCCGCCGCGCCCGGGCGCGCGCCCCCTGCACGTCGACGACACGCTCGCCGGCCACGACCCGATCCACGCGCAGCTCGACCGCTTCATCCTCATGCAGGCGGCGGTCGTGTCGCCGCGTTACGCGCAATTCCACCTCGTGACCTGCAAGCGGGGCCACTGTTATGTGATCTCGTTGTATCGCACGTGTACGTTCGACGATTTCTCGTCGCAGGAGCGGACCTTCCTCAAGGAACTCTCGCACGTGCTGTTTCCGATCGTCGAGAGCCATGTCGCGGCGCTCGATTCGGCTCCACCGGCCGCCCGTGTGACCATCGCCGCGCCGCCGGCGACGCAATCGGGCCGGGAGCGCGTGGCGCGGCGGTTCGCCGAGCGTCTGCAGCAAGCCGGCGTCAAGCTGTCGACGCGCGAGATCGAGGCATGCACGGCGCTGCTGGCCGGCGACACGGTGCCCGCCATCGCCATGCGTTTCGCGCTGCGCGAAAGCACCGTCGAGACCTACCTGAAGCGGGCCGCCGTCAAGCTGGGCTTCAGCGGGCGTCATGGCCTGACGCGCTGGATGCTCGACGAGACGGCCGGGGCCGCGACGGAAGCAGGCAGGGACGGCATGAGAAGCATGCGGCGCGACTACGCGTCGCCGCGCATCGGAACCTGAGGGCCTGCGGCCCGAACACGCACGCCCAGCGGCACGGCGTGCGTCAGATGCGGCACGCCAAGCACTTCAGCGCGCGCGACGCCGACGCAGGCGACGCGCGAAACACCATGGGTCGGCTGCCGCCGGCCGCCCCCTCGCATCGCACGCCGGCAATCCGGCCGGCAGCACAACCCGCGCTGCCGCACCCGGCGACATCATCGTCATCGCTCGCGACGACGCGCGCCGGCGCGGGCACGCGCGGCCGCCATCCCGGCACGCCGGCGGTGTGTCGGCGTCACGCCGCCGACGCGCGCGGTACGGAATCGTCGATCATCCATTTCGTGAGCCCGTGCCGGCCGCTGATGCCGAGCTTCACCGCGGCGCGCTTGATGTACGTCTCGATCGTGCTCTCCTTCACACCGAGCTCGCCGGCCATTTCGCGCAGCATCTTGCCCGCGAGCAGGCCGAGGCACACTTCGTTTTCACGCGCCGACAGCACGACCCTCGCGCGCGCGAGCCGCGATTCGAACTCGTGGCGCAGCGCCTCGACGCCGGGCAGGCCTGCCGTCGCACCGGGCGCCGTCGCGCATTCAAGCTCGCCGTGCCGACGCGTCGACGCATGCCACTCGACGAGCGGCAGCAGCGTATCGGCGAAATTCTTCAGGAACGACATCTCCTGCAGCGAGAAGTCGCGATGCGATGCCGTGCGATGCAGCGAGATCACGTAGCGGCGATTCGCCTTGCCCGACACGAGATGGCACTGAAATCCGCCGCCCGGCCCGCGCGGCGGCGCGACTTCGCCGCCATTGCCGCGCCGCATCAGCGGATTGATATGAATGAGTTGCCGGTCGCAGGCCGCCAGGATCCGGTTCAACGGCGGATGCGCCGCCGGTTCCCGCTCGCATTGCGCGGCCGGCGCGCCACGCCCGTTGTCGCCCGGCGCGCCGAACGCGCCGAGCGATTGCACGCGAACGACTTCGCCCGCCGGCTCGTCGAGCGTCCATTCAGTCATCCGGGTGATCGCGAGCGGAATCGATTCGACCAGCAATGCATGCATGTCGGATGCGAACCGCTCACTGCCGGCGCTCGAAATAACCTTCCCGAGCTTCGCGAACATCTGACTCTCCTTGTTGTACGTGCTTGAGGACGCGGCGCGACGCCAGCGCGGGCGAGCCGGCACGGTGTGCGCGGCGCGCGTCGGGTCGCACTGCGTCGCGCGCGTTCTCAGGCGGGTAACGCGCCGCCGCCAGCGCGCGCCGATGCGCCCGGCTCACGCGAAACGACGGCGCGCCGTTCCCGGTTCAGCCCGATGCGAGATCGCGTGCGGGCACGGGGGCGGCGGCCGCGTTCCACTCGACGGCCGGCTGCGATTCGCTCGACGGATCGGCGACCCGTTCGCGAACGCGCCCGCCCACGATCCGGAACACGCCATGCGCGTGCGAACGATCTGCAGGCGCGGCGAGCACCGCCTCGTCACCGACGATCGAACCGGCCGATGACGAGCGTGAAACAGGCACGATGTTTCCCCCGTATCGGACAGCGCGAGGCGGTCGACGCCGCCTTGATGGACGTTCATGACGGGCGAAGCCGCACGAGGCCGAAACGTCCATTTCAGTTGATGCGCGTTGCCGGATGAAAACGCGCCGCCGCCGGACGTGCTGAATACCTGAATCGGAAACCCAGCCGCCGGCACGAAGCGAGCGCGTTCCCGGCGAATTCAACGAAAAATCGCGATCAAAAAGCGAAACGATTCTTTCCATTGAATTTGATCCATGTATATCCCAGCCGCGTATGATAGCGACGATTCAAGACATTTGCAGTTTCCGCGACATCTATTTTTTTAAATCACATCGCTTGCGAACCGGATATCAATCGATCTGCGATCCGCTTATTAGCATTATTATTAATACACGGATAAATCGACATCCGTTTACCACGAACTTTTGTAATAATCCCCCAAGCGGCGCATACCACGAATTTCTGCCCGGGAGCCGCATTCGAGAGAGAAATTGTCGGATTTCACCATACCCTCCGCTCACCGACCTGGCTCCAAGTATTATTTTCCGGACGTTATTTCGATTCACTCAACAATCGATTCAATATGCGCGACGGCAAAGCATAATTTCCGTTCCCGGCCCATGGCTGCGTGCCGCCGAGACCGGCGTTGCAAAATATCCACAAAGGGCGAAGCCATTTCTCGTCACAAAATTTCCATATTAAATGACTCGGAATTCGTCAACTCCATCGCTTGTCACCCGATAGATAAATTGCTACGCTTTCGACCGAAATATACGACGCAACATCAATCAACCTTGAACTGCGGCCGGGTTTATTTAAAAAATCGAAACATGAAATTAATATTCACGTGAAATCATCTTTTATCGATCGTCGCGGCTAGCGCTTCGCCACACGCGATTCCGTCGAATCTCCCTATCTGCTTGCCGACAGAACAGGCCGACGGCCAATTGAAGCAATCGCCCGGCGATTTTTCGATTTCCTTTTAGACGTCCGTGGTGATGCGCGGCCGCACATTGCCGCACGCGCCGTCTTTTTCAATCCTCGCCCATTCACGCGCAACGCTTCCCGCGCGTCGCACCTGCTCGAATTGCCACACGAGTCTCAACGCGTCATTTGTCGTCTTTCCAATCTGCAAAACAATTCCGAAAAATTGGAGCACACCATGAGTCACGACTTCAGAGACGAACCTGCGCCGCGTCGCGCCTTCCTGGCCGACATGGCGAAGCTCGCGGCGGCCGGCATCGTCACCGGCTGGACACCGCTGTACCAGATTGCGGCGCACGCACGGACGGCCGGCGAGACACCGCCCGGCTTCCCGGCCGACATCCCGCTTTACAAGCAGGCGTTTCAGAACTGGAGCGGCGAGATCGCCGTGCAGGACGTATGGACCGCCGCGCCGCGCTCCGCCGACGACGTCGTCGCCACCGTCAACTGGGCACGCGCAAACGGCTACCGGATACGCCCGCGCGGCTACATGCACAACTGGTCGCCGCTGACGCTGGACCCGGGCGCCGGCGCCGCGAACCTCGTGCTGCTCGATACGACGAAGTCGCTGACGGCCGTCTCCGTCGACACGTCGGCGCGTCCGGCGCGCGTCACCGCCCAAACGGGCGTTTCGCTGGAATCGTTGCTCGCGACGCTCGAGCCGTATGGCCTCGGCGTGATTGCCGCGCCGGCACCGGGCGACATCACGCTCGGCGGCGCGCTTGCGATCGATGCACACGGCACCGCCGTGCCGGCGGCCGGTGAAACCTTGCAGCCGGGCCATACCTGGGGCTCGCTGAGCAATCTCGTGGTCGCGCTCACCGCGGTCGTGTTCGATCCGGCCCGGCAGCAATACGTGCTGCGCCGGTTCGAGCGCAGCGATCCCGAGATCGGCGCGTTCCTCGCGCACATCGGGCGGGCGTTCGTCGTCGAAGTCACGCTGACGGCAGGCCCGAACCAGCGGCTACGCTGCCAGAGCTACGTCGATATTCCGGCATCCGAACTGTTTGCCGCGGCCGGCACGACAGGCCGCACGATCGCGTCGTTTCTCGAAAGCTCCGGCCGGGTGGAAGCCATCTGGTTCCCGTTCACGACCAAGCCGTGGCTCAAGGTCTGGACGCCGACGCCCAGCAAGCCGTTCCTGTCGCGCGCCGTCACGCAGCCGTACAACTATCCGTTCTCCGATTCGATCTCGCAGACCATCTCGGATCTCGTCAAGCGGATCGTGATCGGCGGCGAAGGCGCATTGACGCCGCTGTTCGGCCAGACGCAGTTGGCCATCACGACGGCCGGTCTCGCACTCACGCTCAGCGGGGACATCTGGGGCTGGTCGCGCACCGTGCTGCAGTACATTCGACCGACGACGCTGCGCGTCACCGCGAACGGCTACGCGATACTGGCGCGGCGCGCCGACGTGCAGCGCGTGATCAGCGAATTCGTGCAGTTCTATCAGAACCGCGTCGACGCGTACAAGGCGCGCGGCGAGTATCCGATGAACGGTCCCGTCGAGATCCGGGTCACCGGGCTCGACAAGCCGGCCGATGCCGGCGCGGGCGCGGTCGTGCCCGCGTTGTCCGCGCTCAAGCCGCGCCCCGACCGGCCGGAATGGGATACCGCCGTGTGGTTCGACATCCTGACGTTGCCGGGCACGCCGGCCGCCGATCGCTTCTATCGCGAGATCGAGCAATGGATGCTCGCGAACTACACCGGCTCGTATGCGACGGTGCGCCCGGAATGGTCGAAGGGCTGGGCCTATACCGACACGGCCGCCTGGCAGGACGATACGATGCTTACCACCACGATTCCGAACCTGCATCGTGAAGGCCAGCCGCCGTCGAGCAGCTGGGATACGGCGCGCGCGACCCTCGAACGCTACGACCCGCACCGGATCTTCCGGTCGCCGCTGCTCGACCGGCTGATGCCGTAGCGATCCCGGCGCAAGCCGGCTGCCATGGAACGGATGACGATGCGCGAACCGTGCAGGTTCAGGGTCATTCAGGACGTGACGGACGGCAGCGCGAGGCCGAAGGCCCCCCACGCCGCCTGCCGCAGGCAGTACCGCAGGTGGACGGTCATGGGCCGTCCTTGCCGCCGGACTCGAGCAGCAGGTACTCGCCGTCGTCCGCGCGGCCGGCGCCGATCTCGACGAAGCCGCACGCGGCATAGAACGCCAGCGCCGGCGTGTTGGCGCGCAGGCACTTGAGCCGGTAAGGTGTGGCCGGCCAGCCCGGCAGCGCGCGCAGCAGCGCCCGGCCGACGCCGCTCCGGTGATGCGGCCGGTACACGTGCAGGTGATGAATGAAATGGTCGGGCTCCCAGACCGACACGAAGCCGGCGAGTCGCCCGCCTTCGTCCTCGGCGACCCTCAGCCGCTCGCCTTCCGTCTGGGCCGCGAAGTCGGCCAGCTGGAACTCGCCGGCCGGCAGCCAGACGAAGGTCTCGCGGCGCGAGCGCAGGAACAGCTCGCACAGGGCGGGCGTATCGGCGGCCACGGCGTCACGTACGATGATCTTCATGATTCGCTTGCTCCGCGCGTTCGACGGCGGGCACTTCTATCTATTGGAAAACCCGGCCGTCGTTCAGCATGCGATCGGCGAGGCGTTGGCTGATGCGGTGCGATGCGACATCGCCGAGGCGTCGGCCAGCCCGTGCCGCTGACATCGACGCGCGCGGCGATGCCGGCAGTCGCGCGGGCGCCCGGGCGGCCAGTCGCCACGACGCATGCATCACGCGGCGCCGTCGCGCCCCTTCGGAAACACGCCGTGGCTCATCGCGTCGAGCTGCCGGCCGATCTCGGCGCGCAATTCGGCGGATATCTCGAGGCTGTCGAGCAGTTTCGAAATCCACAGCCCGTCGGCGGCGAGCCGGCAGATCATCAGCGTCGCGGCCTGCTCGAGCGGCACGGGGTCGGGCCGCGTCCATTCCCGCATCGGCACCGACCAGCGCGCGCGCGTGTCCTGGTCGGTAATCATCGACGCGACCAGCACGCGCAGCACATCGGTACTCGCGACCGAATGCGACTCGTCGAGCACCGCGTGCATGTAGGCCCGCGCCACCGCGCCGGCGCCACCCGCATCTGCCGCCACCCGCGCGGCCATCTGCGCGGCGAACCGCTCGGTCGCCTGGCCGAACAGCGCATCCAGCAGCCCCTGCTTGTTCGCGAAGTGATACTGCAGCGCGCCTTTCGTCACGCCGGCACGCTCGGCCACCGCATCGAGCGTCAACGCGGCCACGCCGTGATGTGTCGCGATTTCCGACGCAGCCGCCAGCAACTGCGCACGCACCTGATCAGGCGCTTTTTTTCGACGCACGCCGGCGGTGGGAGCAGTTGGCGCCGATGACGCTTCAGGCGCCCGTGCACCGGCCGTTCCAGCCGGTTCGACGGGCGCGGACGCATCGTGCGGCGCGGGTTCGAGGTGTTTTTTCATGGAGCGGATGGTAGCACCCGGCGTCTCGATATAAACATTCCGGCCGGATGGTATGATCCGCCGCATGACTACACCGACCTCCTCCCCCTGGTCCGCGCTCGACACCGCCATCGCCCGTGGACGCGACGCCCTCGTGCGTCTCCAGCAGCCCGACGGCAGCTGGTGTTTCGAACTCGAATCCGATGCGACGATCACCGCGGAATACATCCTGATGATGCATTTCATGGACAAGATCGACGACGTGCGCCAGGAGAAGATGGCGCGCTACCTGCGCGCGATCCAGCGGCTCGACACGCACGGCGCATGGGATCTGTACGTCGACGGCGCGCCGGACGTGTCGTGCAGCGTGAAGGCGTACTTCGCGCTGAAGGCGGCCGGCGACAGCGAACAGGCGCCGCACATGGTCCGCGCGCGCGACGCGATCCTGAAGCTCGGCGGCGCGGCCCGCGCGAACGTGTTCACGCGGATCCTGCTCGCGACGTTCGGCCAGGTGCCGTGGCGCGCGACGCCGTTCATGCCGATCGAATTCGTGCTGTTCCCGAAGTGGGTGCCGATCTCGATGTACAAGGTCGCGTACTGGGCGCGCACGACGATGGTGCCGCTGCTCGTGCTGTGCTCGCTGAAGGCGCGCGCACGCAATCCGCGCAACATCTCGATCCGCGAGCTGTTCGTCACGCCGCCGGACGAGGAACGCCAGTACTTCCCGCCCGCGCGCGGCATGCGCAGGCTGTTCCTCGCGCTCGACCGCACCGTGCGCCATGTCGAGCCGCTGTTGCCGAAGCGCCTGCGGCAGCGCGCGATCCGCCATGCCGAGGCGTGGTGCGCGGAGCGCATGAACGGCGAGGACGGGCTCGGCGGCATTTTCCCGCCGATCGTGTATGCCAACCAGATGATGCAGGTGCTCGGCTACCCGGACGACCATCCGCTGCGGCGCGATTGCGACAACGCGCTGGAGAAGCTGCTGGTTACGCGGCCGGACGGCAGCATGTACTGCCAGCCGTGCCTGTCGCCGGTGTGGGATACCGCGTGGAGCACGATGGCGCTCGAGCAGGCGCGCGGCGTGGCGGTGGCGGAAGACGGCGAGCCGGGCGACGCACGGCGCGCACTCGACGAACGCATCGCACGCGCGTACGACTGGCTGGCCGAACGCCAGGTGAACGACCTGCGCGGCGACTGGATCGAGAACGCGCCGGCCGATGTCCAGCCGGGCGGATGGGCGTTCCAGTACGCGAACCCGTACTACCCCGACATCGACGATACGGCGGTCGTCACCGCGATGCTCGATCGCCGCGGCCGCACGCATGCCAACGCGGACGGCACGAACCCGTATGCGTCGCGCGTCGCGCGCGCGCTCGACTGGATGCGCGGGCTGCAATCGCGCAACGGCGGCTTCGCGGCATTCGACGCCGACTGCGACCGCATGTACCTGAACGCGATCCCGTTCGCCGACCACGGCGCGCTGCTCGATCCGCCGACCGAGGATGTGTCGGGCCGCGTGCTGCTGTGCTTCGGCGTGACGAAACGCGCGGACGAACGCGCATCGGTCGCGCGCTGCATCGACTACGTGAAGCGCACGCAACAGCCCGACGGCAGCTGGTGGGGCCGCTGGGGCACGAACTACATCTACGGTACGTGGAGCGTGCTGGCCGGCCTCGCGCTCGCCGGCGAGGACAAGTCGCAGCCGTATATCGCACGCGCGATCGAATGGCTGCGCTCGCGGCAGCACGCGGACGGCGGCTGGGGCGAGACGAACGACAGCTACATCGACCCGAAGCTGGGCGGCACCAATGGCGGCGAGAGCACGTCGAATTTCACCGCGTGGGCGCTGCTCGCGCAGATGGCATTCGGCGACTGCGAATCCGATTCGGTGAAGCGCGGCATCGCGTATCTGCTGTCGGTCCAGCAGGAAGACGGCTTCTGGTGGCACCGCTCGCACAATGCGCCGGGCTTTCCGCGCATCTTCTACCTGAAGTATCACGGCTATACCGCGTACTTCCCGCTGTGGGCGCTCGCGCGCTATCGGAGACTGGCGGGTGCGGCGGCGGCGCGGGAGGCGGCCGCTCACAGTGAGACGGCTGTCAAGGCAGCGGACTCCGTTGTCGCCTGAGCGGTAACGTGACGGCGCAAGGCCGTCACACGAAGCCCTCTTCGACCAGCGTGCAGCCGTGCGCCGTGATCTCGTGCCGCTGGCCCGAGCCGCCGACCACGCGGCTCCAGCTCTTCGACACGAGCGCGGCCGCGGCGCCGTCGGCGTGCAGCGCGTAGCCGAACCCGCCGTACATGCCCGGCACCCCGAACCATACGCTGTCGGCCTGCGCGTCGAGTTCAAGCAGCGGTTCGAGTTCGGGCAGGCGCAGCGCGTCGACGCGCAGGTGTGCGATGCGGCCGAGCATCATCTCGTGGAAGTGGCGCTGGATGTCGCGCAGCGTTTCGTCGGGCACGAAGCGTCGCGGCTGCGGCGTCAGCAGATCGATCAGGTGCCGATGCCCGCGCTGCGTGGCGATATCGACCGGGCGCGCGCCGTCTGCATCGCGCAGCATGCGCCACGCGCCGAGCCGCAACAGTTCGACGACGACCGCTTGCGGCGCGCCACCGTAGGCAGCCTGGTGCAGCGGGGTATAAAGCGACTTCCCGCCGAGCCGCGTCGTATTGACGAGCTTGTACTCTTTTGCGATGCAGTCGAGCATCGTCGCCCAGTCGCCCTCGCGCGCCGCGTCGGCCAACGCGTGCCGGCTCGCGACCTGCGCGTCGTCGAGCACATCAGCGCCCGTGATTCCATCCCATGTGATGCCCAACCGTCTTCTCCTTTCGCCTCTCGCGCATCGAGCCGGCGCGTCGTCCGCTCATCATAAGCGTTCATCACGGCCGTGCGTTCGCGACACGAGAAGCCGCGCCGGCAACCGCCAAACCCGCCCGCAAGTATGGAATCATGCGAACGCGCCGTCGGCGCGTTCATTTCACTTCGACGAAGGATGCCAGCCGTGCTCGACATTACCGCCATCACCGATGCCCTCACGCCGAACGGCGAACCCGTGCAATACCGCGTGCCGCCCGAGAAGCTGCTGGCAGGCGACCCGCTGCAGACCCTCACCCCCGGCTTCGCGAGCCCGTGCGGCCGTTTCTCGACCGGCATCTGGGAAAGCACGCCCGGCCGCTGGCGGGTCGCGTACACCGAAGCGGAATACTGCGAGATCCTGGAAGGCACGTCGGTGATCACCGACGAGGAAGGCAACGCGAAAACCCTTCGCGCCGGCCATCGCTTCGTCATTCCGCCGGGCTTTCGCGGCACGTGGGAAGTCGTCCAGCGCACGCGGAAAATCTTCGTCGCCTACGAAGAGCAACCGCCGGAGTAAGCAGCACCGGCCCCGGCGGCGGAAACGTTACCGCCGGCCGTCGAGCGCGCCGAGGATCCCGTATGCGGCCTTCACGCGGTCCTCGTTCGGATAGCTGCGGTTCGCGAGCATCACGATCGCGATCCGCTTCGAGGGGACGAACGCGACATAGGTACTGAAGCCGTTGGTCGAGCCCGTCTTGTTGATCCACGTATCCGCGCTCGGCGCGAGCGGCGGCTTGATCGCGGTGGCCTGTATCCCGTCGCGCAGCATCTTCATCGAGTTGCCTTCGAGCAGCGTCGGCAGCGCGACCGGATACGGGTACTGCTCCCAGATCAGGTCCTGCGTCAGCGGCCCCGCGCGGAAATAGCCGGTGTGCGTGCGTTCGAGCGCGCGCTGCAGGCGCGGCGCGGTTTCGATCAGCCCCATGTTCGCCTGCACGAAGCGCAGCAGGTCGGCCGCCGTGGTCCGCACGCCGTAGGCCGGCTGCCACAGCATGCCGCCCGTCATCCGGATCGGCTTGCCGTCCTGCGTGTAGCCCTGCGCATAGTCAGCCTTGCGTGCGTCGGGCACGTTGATGTACGTGTGCGTCATGCCGAGCGCGGGGAAGAGCCGCTGCTCCATCAGCACCGCGAAATCCTTGTGCATCGCCTTCGCGGTGAGCCACCCGAGCATCCCGATCGCGACGTTCGAGTACGTGCGGATCGTGCCCGGCGCATACGCGGGCCGCCATGCCTCCAGATAGCGAATCAGGCCCGCGTCGTCGCGGATGCTGTCGGGCACCTGCAGCGGCATGCCGCCGGGTGTGTGCGTCCCGAGATTGAGCAGCGTCACGACGCCGAACGGCTTGCCCTGCACCGCGGGCAGGTACCTGGCCGCTGGATCGGCCAGCGACAGTTCGCCGCCCTCCTGCGCATCGGCCGCGAGTGTCGCGGTCAGCGTCTTGCTGACGGAGCCGATTTCGAACAGCGTATCGCCGGTGACGGGCTTGCCGGTTTGCGTCGACATCACGCCGTAGTCGAACACGTAGGGCTTGCCGTCGGCGACGATGCCGATCGCCATGCCGGGAATCGCGTACTGCTTCATCAACGGCGCGATGTGGCGGGTGACGGTGTCGTGGAGGTCGTCCTGTGTGACGGCGGCCGCGCGGCCGGCCGTGGCGGTGGCGCACGCGGCGACGAACAGGGTCGCGGCGAAGCGTGTCGCGTTGAATCGCATGGTTGCGGTTCCTTTGATTTCTGATGGTTGCGTGAACAACGGTTCCGGCCACGCCGTGCGGAAATCGCAGTGGCCGGCCCGCCGAAGCAGGACTATCCGCTGTCGCTCCGACGCCAACAATCGACGATATGTTGCGCGAGCCTAAAGAAAAACTTATGAGATACGCGAAGCACTGCGTTGACCTGATGCCATTCCCGGGCCGCTCCTCGCTTTGCCGGAAAAACCTGCCGGTTTTAACAACATGCAATCCGGCGGCCGAATCGCAACGCATCGAAAATCGGTGAAAAAGAGATAAGTCTTGTCAGATCCGCATACGCAGGCACGCGGCGCGATTGATTCCCCCGCGCGGATCGCAGTAGACTCGCGGAAGCAAAAAATAAGACCATCCTGAGAGAAACAATGAATCGCCATTCGCTGATCGCCTGCTCCCGCGTCATTCGCTGCTGCCCGGTCGCGTGATTTTCACGCAGCGACCGCCCCGCAGCGGGAACACGCCACGCCGCCGCGCCCCACTTGCGCGCCCGTTCGTCGCTTCGCCCGCCAGCCGAAAGAACCGCCAGGGTCCCGCGCGCATGGCCCGCGCACGCCCTGCCTGACCGGAGAGTAACCCCCGTGACCGAAACCGTGGCCGCGTCCGCCTATCGGCCGCGCGATGTCGTCAATGCGCCCGACATCAAGGCGGCCATCGCACGCCGGAGCGCCGAGCGCGGCGATCCGGCCGACATCCGCGCGTGGCTCGGCAACCACTTCTTCCGCTGGGTCGTCGGCGCGTTCGAACAGGCGCAGCCGCTCGATTCGATTGCCGACTACCGCGCACTCGCCGGCGCCGACCGGCCGGCGCCCGACTGGCTCGTGCGCCGGTTCCGTCCGCAACCGGCCTCCGGCGCGGCGGCCGATCCGGCGCCGCTGCCGGCCGTCGAGCCAAAGCCGCTCTACTTCATCGATCCCGAGCACATGCTGCTGACCGACCGCGAGCGCGTGCTGGTCGAATTCCTGCGCTCGCGCGCCGGCACGCGGCTCGCGCAGAAGTTGCAGCGCATCACGTGCGCGATGGCGCTCGACATGTGGGAGCGCGAGCACCAGCGAATGCAGGCCCGTCGCGACAAGGGCTGGGTGCCGAGCAGCGGCCTCGCGCTGCGTGAGGTGCTGCGCACGCCGAACGGGATCGTGTTCGAATTCGTGGGCGATCATGCGGCGCTGCGCGAGGAACTCGCGTACGAGTCGTACTACATGCAGCACTGCCTCGGCCAGTTCGCGGATCGCCGCCGGCTGCGCGGCGGCTATGGCGAACAGTACGCGCAAGCCGCGCAGGAGGGCCGGCTGCGCCTGTTCACGCTGCGCGGCGCGGGCAATCAGCCGCACGTGACGATCAGCCTGCAGGTGACCGGCAACGGCCTGCGCATCGACCAGATCAAGGGCAAGCAGAACCGTCATCCGGTGCGCCGCTATGCCGACGACGTCCGCCAGTTCCTGCGCGCCCTCGCGCCGCGCGGCGAGCGGCATCCCGATTGCGAAGGCATGGGGCTCGTGTTCGAACCGGAAACGAACGGCGCGGCCGGCGGCGAATGGACCTTTGTCACCGACGTGCGCTCGCCCGACCATCTGCTGAGCGTGATGAGCCAGAACTTCCACCTGATCGAGCATTTCCCGCACCCGCCGGCCGTACTGCAATGGCTGCTGCTGCGCAACGCGCCCTATGCGCTCGGCCAGCTTCGGCAAATCGATCCGGCCGTTGCGGCGGCCGCGCGCCACGCATTGCCGGCCGATGCGCTGCCGGCCGCGCAAGCGCCCGGCGGCGCACCGCCGGTAACAAGCGCGTTCGAGATCGAAGGCATCGCGATCGATCCCGCGCTGTGCGCGACGTTCGCGTTGCCTGCGCCGGCAGACGGGAGCGCGCCATGCTGAAATGGCTGATCGGCGCAGCCGCGCTGTGGGTCGTGTGGTACGTGTGGCGGTCGGTCCGGGTCGCCGCGCGGATGGTGCGCGAAGTCGACGCCGACGAGGTCGCGGGCGCCGACGCCGCGGTCACGGTCCGGCAGACCGCCGCCGTCAAGCTCGCCCAATCACTGGCCGACCAGGCGCCGCCGAACCGCCGCCGCTGGTCGCTTGCGCTCGCCGACATCCTGCTGATCCGCAACGGGCTGCGCTGCGATTGCGACGAGCTCGTGTACGCACTGCCCGACGCGCAGCGCAACACGCTCGCCGCCCAGTTGCGACGCGAACTCGACCTGCCGGCCGACCTGCCCGAGTGGCAGGTCGTGCAGCGCGTGCCGGCCATCCTCGCCGGCTGGATACGCGGCGTCGGCCGCTCGCACGAAGGCTTCTACGAACAGCTCGCGGCCGAAGGCCGCGTGCGCGATGCGCTGGCGTTCGATTGCGCGCGCACCGCGTTTCTCGTGCGCTGCATCGCATTGCTTGGCTGGGCGTCCGAACAGCATGCGTGGGTGGTATTGCTGCTCAATGCCCAGCGCGCGCAGGACAGCTTCGACAGCTGGGAGGACTTCGGGCTCGCGTATGCACGCGCGCGCCAGCACTGGCTGCGCGGCAGCGGCCAGGACGGCCCCGCGTCGTCGCGCGCGACGCAGGAAGTGCGCGAGCACCTGCGCAATCCGTCCGGAAACTGGCTTTCGCTGCCGTGGAAGCACTACCGCATCTTCGATCCCCAACCCGTTTCGTCATGACCGCCGACACCGACATGTCCTCCGTTCCCGCCGACCTGATTCCGCCCGCGAAATCCCGCTGGTTCATCTGCGACGTCGACGCGCTGCTGCGCGCAGGCGAGTTTGCCGCGCTCGACACGCAACTCGATGCCGCGCTCGCCGCCAGCTTCACCGACCGCACTGCCGAAGCGCGGTACGTCGACGCTTTGCCGGCCGACGTGCAACCGTGCATCGAAGCCGGCGCCGAGGGCCTCGCGCGCCTGCGCGCATGGCAGGCCGCGAACCCGCGCTCCGCGCATGCGTGGCTGTGCGAAGCGCATTACTGGCACCACTGGGCGTACGAGTATCGCGGCGGTGGCTGGGCAGAGACGGTGACCGAGGCCGGCTGGATCGGCGCGCATGCGTGCGCGGCGCTGACAATCGTCGCCGCGCTGCGCGCGCTGGTGCTCGCGCCGACGATGTGGAGCGCGCCGAAGGTGATCTTCACGAGCGTGTCGTCGTTCGGCGAGCCCGAGTGGCTCGCGCAGCTCGTGCGCGAGCGCCGCTGGCCCGTCACCGAACTGCACCTGAACGTCGGCGCCGAAGACGAAGCCACGCGCGCCGAACTGCAGCGCATGCTCGCGCGCTCGGGATTGAATCCCGACGAGCCGGTCGCCTGCCCGGCGGAATTTCCCGACGCGCTGCCCGGCCCCGTCCAGGGCAAGAAGCTGCGCAAGGAAAAGTGGTACTGGATGGAGGCGACGCTGCACATCCACCCGACCCAGTACTTCTCGATGCGCACGTTCATCTGGTACATGCAGCCGCGCTGGGGCGGCTCGCACGACCACGTCCGTGCATTCATCGATTCCGACGCATGTGCGCACCTCGACGCGGTCGAGAAGGACCGGTTGCGCCACGAGATCTGGCGCGACGAGTACTACGGCGAGACGCTGGAGCGGGACGACGACTCCGAGGATGCCCGGCGCGCGATGGCCGTCACGCTGGCGCGGGCCGAAGCCGCGCTGCATCCGTATCATCGCTGGGAAACGCTGTACTGGCTGGCCTATGCGCACTACATGCGAGACGAATTCGCGCAGGGTTACGCACGCCTGCAGGAAGCCGAGCGCAACGGGCCGATCAACGACAACGCCGCGATGGCGGTCGCGATCCGGCTGATGCTCGACGTCGATCCGCAAGGCACCTGGTTCACGGGCGCGATCGAGCGGGCGTCCGATGCCCGTGCGTGCACGGCGGCCATGATCCTGCGCGGCTACGGGCATCGCGCCGGCGCATTCGGCTTCGCCCGCGACGACGCGCGCGGCGCAGCCTGGCTGGAGGCCGCGCGCATCAGCGAGCCCGGCTCGCTCGCGTGGAACCAGGTCGCGTACGCGCTGTGCAGCGGAAAGCGGCTCAGCGAGGCGTCCTTCGCGATCTGCCAGCTCGGCTACGAGGCCGGCGGCGACTCGTGCGAGTACCTGCTCGGGCGCTTCTACGAGGAGGGCATGCACGTCGAGGTCGACCTGTACAAGGCTGCGCACTACTACCGCCAGGCGATGGACGACGACGGCAACATGGGCGCCTACAAGCTCAGCTACGTTTATCACCACATCGCGCAAGCCAGCAAGGACCAGGCCGAACGCCAGCGCATGAAGATCGAGGCCGTCGAGGCAGCGCGCAAGGCGCATGAGATGGGGCACTCCGACGGGCTCGAATGCCTGCTGATGTTCATCGGCGATCTCGACGACATCCCGTCCCGCCCTCGCTACGTCGACGAACTGCGCCGGCACGCCGAAGGCGGTCATCCGGCGGCGATGGCCGCGCTGTCGGGCTTCCTCTGCGACAGCCGCGACAAGTCGCTCTACAACTACCGCGAAAGCGTGCGCTGGATCATGGGCGCACAGGCCGTCGCGCCCGACGACGAATATGTGCTCAACATGACGCGCTCGTGTCACCAGGACGGCATGCTCGGCAAGCTGCTGTACAAGCTGCACCGCAAGCAGATCAAGGCGCACGAGATTCCGGGCGCCGACAACGCGATGGTGTGAACGCCGGGCGGTAATCGTGCGTGCCCGCAGTCGGGCCTCGCGTTCGCCGCCCGAATGTCAGCCCAGGGGTGCCCCGCGAATTACCCCGGCAGCCGGTCGAGAAACGCCAGCATCGCCGCGTTGAACCGCTCGGGCCGCTGCAGCGGCGCGAAATGGCTCACGCCGGGCAGGGTCGTCAGCGTCGCGCCCGGAATCGTGCGCGCCAGGTACGCCGCGTGCTCGGGCCGGATGAATTCGTCGTGCTCGCCCAGCACGATCGTCACCGGCACCGCAATCGCCGCAAGATCCTGCGCGCGGTAATCCGGTTGCGTGCGCATCATTTCGCTGACGGCCGCGACGAAGGCATCGAACTGGTCCGGCGTCGCGGACAGTGCTGCGTAGTCCTTGCGATGCCGCGCGAAGCAGCGGTCGAGCAGCGGGCTCGGCACGATCTCTTTCGTGCCGCTCGGGTCCATGTTGCACGCGAAGAAAAACACGCCGGCCGCCCGTTCCGGCGCGCGATCGGCCAGCACGAGCGCGATGCACGCGCCGTCGCTCCAGCCGACGAAGCGCGCACGGTCGACGTGCAGCGCGTCGAGGACCGCCAGCACGTCCGAGGCCATGCGTTCGTAGGAATAGGGTCCATCGTCGCGCGTGCTGCGGCCGTGGCCGCGGCTGTCGATCACGATCGCGCGGTAGCCGGCCGCGAGCAGCGCCGGGACCTGGTTGCCCCAGTTGCCGCTGTGGCCGAGGCCGCCATGCAGCAGCACGACCGCCGGGCCATGGCCGAACGACGCGTGCCAGATGCGCGCGCCGTCGTGTTCCAGCCATCCTTGCTCGTCGGCCGCCGGCAGCGGCGTGCCGCCTTGCGACTCGAAGCGGGCGAGGTCGTCGTCGTTGCGTTCCGCATTCATCGTTCAGCCGTCCTGTCGAGGGAGACGTGCTGGCGATTGTAATGCGTGCGGCCGACACGGCCGCGACCGGTCAGGCCTGCGTCGACACCAGCCCGCCCGCCTGCGAGCCGCCCGATTTCTCGATCGCCGCCGCGAGTTGCGAGATCGCGGTCGAAAGCGCCCCCGAGATCGCGCTGGCTTGCGCGCTCAGCGACTGCTGTTCGATCGCCGCGGCCGGGTCGTCCTTCGCGCGCTGGCCCGCGCTCGCCATCTGCTGCTCCAGTGCCGCGAGCTGCTTCTGCAGCCGCTCGATCAGCGCCTTCAACTGGCTGATCGCCGGGTCGTCCGACGACGCGCCCGATGCGCCGAGCGTTTGGCCGGTGGCGCCGGTCGAATCCTTCGTGCCGGAGATGCCGGTCGCGTCAGTCGTGCCGGTGGTGCTCGTGGCGTCGCCGGTGGACGACGTCGCGGCGGGCTTGGTTGCGGTCGCGCTGCTGTCGGCCAGCGCGGATCGCGTCGTCGTGGAGAAGTCGATCTGCATGATGTCGGTCCGTGTGTTGGGAGGCGTCATGACGGAGTAGGCAACGCCTTCCAGAATGTTTACGGCATTCGTCACACGAAACTTGAGTATCGGGGACGGACTGATTTGACCGAAGATCATCGGTTTTAGCCGCGAAAGGGCCAGATTGTCGGCACCGCGGCGCTGGTAAAATCGCGGCTTCGCCAGCGGGATTCGCGCGCCGATCGCCTCCGGGCACGAGCGCGCAATGCCGCCGGCCTCGACTCCCGCCCTTCCGGGCGCGGCACGCAGCACGTGCCGGCGCCGCGGTCGTGGCTGCGCGGGTCGCCTTTCCGTCCGCCCGTGTGCCCCGCTCGCCATGTCGAGCGGCGAACGCAGCGCGGCGCACACGCACTTCATCACGCATTCGAGGAACACACGATGGCCCGCATTGGCGCCTTCTGCATCACGACGTGGCTTGCCGCCGCGATTCTCTACTTCGGCCAGCACTCCGTCGCGATGATCGTATTGAGCGGTGTCGTCGTATTCGGCGGGTTCGACCTGCTGCGCCCGTAGACACGCCTGGCGACGCCACCGCGCACGGCCGCGATGGCCGATGCGATTGTGATAGCCTCTCCCGCACCATCCGTCAGACGCACGCGTCGCTGGCGAGAACAGGAGAACGGGAATTGAATCACGACCTGAATCGCCACCCGGCGGCCCTTGCCTGCAAAGTGTGTGCTGCCCACGCGCCCATCTGCGGCCTGGTCGATTTTTCGCGCTGCGGCGCCGACTTCATTGCCGGGAAAAAGGTCGACCCGTATGCGGGGGTGCCGGTCTACTACCATGCGTGCGAGCAATGCGGCTTCACGTGGGCCCCGATGTTCGACAGCTGGACCCACGACGATTTCGCGCAGCATGTCTATAACGCCGACTACCCGCGCCACGACCCCGAGTATCTCGAGATCCGTCCGCAACAGCATGCCGACCTGATCTGCACCAGCTTTCCGGAAATGCGGGAAGGCCGGGTGCTCGATTTCGGCTCGGGGCTGGGCTTGCTGGAACGGAAACTGGCATCGCGCGGCTTCACGGACGTGACGTCGTACGATCCGTTCTCGCACCCGGTTCCGCCCGAAGGCAGCTTCGATACGATCCTGTCATTCGAGGTGTTCGAGCATCATCAGGCGCCGGTCGACCTCTTCGACCAGATCATGCGCCATCGGAAGCCCGACGGCGCGCTGCTGTTCCAGACGTCGCTGATCACCCGGGACATCCTCGATCAAGGCATCGATCAGTGGTGGTACTGCGTGCCGCGCAACGGGCACATCTCGTTTCACACCGCCCAGTCCCTGACGCTGCTTGCCCAACGCCACGGGCTCGAATATGGCGCATTCGGTGAGTCGCTGCACGTCGTCTTCGATCGCGCGGCGACACCGCGCTGGCTCGACAAATTCCTCAAGCAGTAGCGGCCTGGCGGCTATCCGGCAGGCAACGAACACCGCGCGCATTCACGCGGCGCTTCACCGGCTCGCTCCCGCTCGGCGCGCCCTCACGCAGCACCCACCGCCGTCAGCAGGCCGCGAACGTCGGCACCGCCGGCGCGACCGCCAGCGCGCGCTCGTTGAACACGACCGGCACGCCGCCGAGCCCCAGCCGGCAGTTCGGGCGATCGAGCCGCCACCCGTCGACGCGCAGCGCGACGCGCGACACCGGCGTGCCCCCCGCATGCGGCAGGTCGATCGTGATCTGCCGCTTCCCGCCGGGTATCAGGTTCAGGTAGTTGTCGCTGTAGAACGCCGGCAGCACGCGCGCGCCGGTCGACGGATCGAACACCTGCAGGTGCGTCATCAGCGCGACGGCGGCGCCGATGTTCGCGACGTCGACCGTGATGCGCGTCGTCACGTCGTCGGCCTCGGCCGCCGATGCGCTGACGGACACGGCCGCGCCCGGCATCGTGTCGAGCGATGTGTATGCGTCGTCGCCCCCGTCGCGCTGCCGCCAATAGACGTTCTCGGCCAGCATATTGCCGCCCGAATCGGTCAGCGCAAGCGCGACGATGCACACGTCCGACTTCGCGGCAGCCAGTGCCGACGCGAGGTTCGCCACCACGCGGTACGACGCCTTCGCGACGCCGCCGACATCCGCGGTCGTCCAGCTGCTCAGCGTGCCATCCAGGTTGTACACGCGCATCTCGACGCGGCCGGTGACGGCTGCCGCCGTGTGATTCGCGATCGTCACGTCGGCCGTGCTCGCATCGAGAATCGCATTGACGCGACGGCACCCGTGCCGCACCGCGAAGAACGACGCGTGCGCCTCGAGATCGTGGCTGTACATCTGCCACACGAAGCTCGGCTGCGCGGGGTTCGTCATCCACATGATCACGCCGGTGGCCGGCGACGTGATCTTCCCGGCCACCGGGCCGATCATCACGGCCGCGTTCGCCTCGTAGATCGAGCGGATGCATTCATAGTTCATCATCTGCGCCTTGCGCACGAAATCCGCGAGATTCCGGATCGCGCCGTAGCGCAGCGCCGTCATCGCGATGTAGCCCGCGCCGCCCCGCTTGCCGACCGCCGGGTAGTACGCGCCGTTGCCGTTCATGTCGCGATCGGCCCAGAAGTCGTCGGGGCATTCGTACGAGCCGGGCGGCAGCATCGCTTCGACGCATTCGAGCGTCGGGATCGAATGCGAGCCGACTTCGTTGTGAAACGCGACCGACGTCGTGCCGTAGCCGCGGCTGAACGCGGCCTGCGGCGAGGCCCAGTTGTACGGCCCGCCTGACGAATAGCCGTTCACCGCGCCGGCGCCCGTATCGACGGCCGAACTCGTGAGGCACAGGCGTTGCGGGTCCAGCTCGGCGACGAGCGCGTCGAGCCCCTTGACGAGTGCCGGCGGCGGCGAACCTTCGTTGCCGCCGCACCAGAGCAGGATCGACGGCCGATGACGGTGGCGTGCGATCACGTCGCGGAGGTTGTCGAGATCGCGCGGCACGTTGGCCGGGCCCGACCCGTCTCCTTCGGTCGAGAAGAAGAAATCCTGCCAGACGAGGATCCCGTAGTGGTCGCATGCGTCGAAGAAATCGTCGCTCGTGCTCTGCCCGTTCCAGTTGCGGATCAGGTTGAGGTTCGCGTCGCGATGGAGCCGCACCTGGTTGAACAGCCGGGCGCGCGGAATGCGCTTCAGCGCTTCGTCGAGCCCCCAGTTGCCGCCCATCACGAGGATCGGCAGGCCGTTGACCGTGATGCTCAACTGCTTGCCCATGCCGATGTCGCGCGCGTATTCGATGCGACGCAGGCCGATGTTCAGCGTGCGCTCGTCCGACAGCTGGCGACCGACCTTGACGCCGACCGTCACCGCATGAAGATTCGGATCGCCATACCCGTTCGGCCACCACAGGCGCGGTTGCTTGATCGACAGCGCCGCGATATCCGACGACGTGAGCGACACTTTCGTCGTCGTGCTCGACGCGGGAATCGCGATGTCGTGACTGAACGGCGTGCCGTTTCCGATCGTACCGACGAGCGTCGCGACGAGATCGGCGCCCGAGCCGTTGTCCAGCTCGAGATCGAGCCGCAGCTCGGCGCGCGACAGGTCGGCGGACAGCGTGTGCGCGACGTTGATCGCCGCGATACGCACCGCGCCGGTGGTGAACCAGGTCACCGGCTGCCAGATGCCGAGCTCGCGATCGGGGATCGTCGGCAGCCAGTCCCAACCTGCCGAGCAGAAGAACGTCGGCCCGTTCTTCAGCGTGACGCCGGTCGGGCCGCCGTTGCGCCCGCCACGCGTGACGCCGCTCTTGTAGCTCGGCAGCAGCGGCCCTTCGGAGAAATCCAGCTTGACCACGCGTACCGCGAGGTTGGCCGCGCCACCCACCTGCGGCACGCGCCGCGAGACGTCGAACGCGCCCTGCTTGAACGCGCCTTCCAGCCGGCCGACGAGCGCGCCGTTCAGCCAGACCTCGGCGCGGTAGTTGACGCCGCCGAAGCGCAGCCACAGCCGCTGCCCCGGCCGCCGCGCCGGCGCCGCGAAAGTCGTCCGGTACCAGTAGTCGGTATCTTTCAGCGTATCGGGAAGGGTGTCGGTGACGATGCGGCCGTAGAACGGATCGGGATACTTGCCGTTGACGATCATGCTGTTCAGCACGGTGCCGGGCACCGTTGCCGGCGCCATGCCCGTCACGCCGGCCGCGCCCGACAATTGCGCCCCGCCGGCGCCCGGCAGGCTGCTCGCCGACGCGAACGTCCAGTTGGCGGCAAGTTCCTGCGTGGCCAGCAGGCTGCGCTCCGGGTCGGTCGGCACGGCCGGCACGGTGGGCGTGACCGTCGCGGGACCGTCGGCACCTGGCGTACCGGCCGTGCCCGATGCCGGATCGATATCGCCGTTGCAGCCGGCGAGCCAGCTCGTACCGGCGAGTGCTGCGCTGTAAGACAGGAATTTCCGGCGCGATTTCGATTGCATGATGTCGTTCTCCCGGATGGCGTCGTCTCGACGAGCGCGCAGGGCGGGCCCTGCGCGTGCCCGCCTGCTTTTATCGCGCGCCGACCTGGCGCATGCGCATCGCGGCCGACGACCCGCCGGCCGTCATCTGCGTGTAGTCCGCGTTCGGCCCGGACGGCGGCGTCAGGTTGTCGGCGGCCGCCCATTGCGTCGGCGTCGCGGACAGCGCGTAGTTCATCGTGCCGCCGTTGGCGATCTTGCCCAGCGGCAGCCACGAGCCCGCGTAGTCCGCGCCGTTGACCTTCAGCGACTGGACATACGCAAACGACGGGCGCCCCGCACTGTCGATCGCGACCTGCTTGTCGCTTTCGAGCCGCAGCGTCTTGCCGTTGCCGAACCAGACCGTGATCCCGCTGAACTGCGGTGTGGACAGTGCCATCCCCGCTTCCGACGGAATGACCGGGAACATGCCGAGCGCCGCCCACACGTACCAGCTCGACGTCGCGCCCATGTCGTCGTTGCCCGGCAGCCCGTCGCGGGCGGTCGTGAACGACTTCGACATGATGATCGGGAGAACGTACTGTGCGCCGCTCGGCTGCCCGGCCCAGTTGTACCCCCACGGCGACTGGAACGAGGGTTCGTTGCCGATGTACAGGTTGTTCGACGATTCGCCGCCGTTCAGGCTGCCGGAGGACGGCACGGTCGAGAACGGCGTCGTGATCGCGAACAGGTTGTTCAGCCGTGCGACCGCCGCCTGCTTGCCGCCGATCGCATCGATCAGCGCACTCCAGTCCTGCGCGAAGGTCCAGAAGTAGTTCGGTTCCGTCGATTCGTGGAACGAACCCTGCACGAGCGTGCCCAGCGTGCCGGGCGCCGAGCCGGCCGGCGGCGCGTTGCGCGCGGCGATCACCTTGTTCGTGTAGTCGAAGATGTTGCGCCACCACCCGGCCCGCGTGTACAGCGTGCCGATGTTGTCGGTCGTCACGCCGACCGACGGCGCGTTCAGCACGCTCGCCGGCAGCGCCTGCAGGAACGCGGCCGCGGAGCGGTCGCTCAGCACGCGCTCGATGGTGGCCGACGACGAGTGGCCGTCGTCGCTCTGCGACAGGTAGTGGGCCGTCAGGAAATTGGCCAGGCCCGCCGCGCTCGTGCGGTCGTTGCATGCGCTGGACGGATCGAACACCGACTGCTTCGTCAGGCGGGCGGCCGACACCAGGTCGAAATCGGTCGCACCGAACTTGTACGCGCCGGCAATCACGTTCAGCGCGTTGTCGCCCGCCATCGGCGTCGAGTCGTCGCTGCCGTCGACCCAGTGCGGGAACGCACCGCACTGCAACCCGTCGACGACGAGCGATTGCATCATGTCGCTCGACTCCTTCGGTGCGAGCAGCGCCAGCAGCTGCACCTGCGACCGGTACGTGTCCCACAGCGAGAAGCCCGTGTAGTGGTTGCCCGCGCCGCCCTGCGACCCGTCGGCGCGCCGGAATGCATAGTCGCCGACCTTGGCCGTCGCGCGCGGCGGAATGGTGCCGGTCTGGTCGACCGACTTCGGATAGCTGCCATCCGCGTTCCTGGGCTGGCGCATGCTGCGGAATTCGCCGTTCGTGTCGCTGTAGAGCGTCGGCGTGCCGAACACGCGATAGAGCGCGGTGTAGAACTTCGTCAGGTTCGCCTTCTGCGTCGCGTTCAGCGCTGCGGGTGTCGCGGCCTGGTCGATCTGGATCGTGTTGAGCCGGTCGTTCCACAGGCCGGACGCATTCTTGCGTGCGTCGTCGAATGCGAGCGTCTCGCCCTCGGCTTTCAGGTTCGCCTGCGCATTCCGGACGCTGACGGACGAAACCCCGACTTTTACGGTGACGGTCCGGTCCGCGTCGGTCAGGTCGAACTGCAGCGTCGCCGCGCCGTTGCTGGCGGTATTCACCGCCGAGGTGCCCGCCTGCTTGCGCAGCGGCTTGTCGAAGGTCGCGTAGAAGTACACGGGCGCATTCCACACCGTGCCGTACGGCGTGCAGAATGCCGGCGCGACGGCCTGCCCGCTCATCGACTTGCCGTCGCTCGCGAGCGCCAGCGCGACGTTGTTCGCGGTGACCTTCGTGCTGCCCGAATCGCTGTTGCCGTTCAGCTTCGCGTCGATCGAGAAGAAGCCCTTGTCCTTGTTCGTGTATGTGAAGCGCGCGATGCCGGAGCGCGCAGTCGCGCTCAGCTCCGTCACGATGCCGTTCGCGAGACGCACCTTGTAGTACCCGGGTTCAGCCGTTTCATCCGCGTAGCTGTACCCGATGCCGATCGGCCGGCCGCCCGATGCCACGGCCGTCGCCGCGTCGGTCGGCAACATCGCGACCGTGCCCTGCCCCGGGCACCCGACACCGCTCAGGTGCGTCACGCTGAAGAAGTCGATCGTGCCGCCCGCCCCGCCCGTCGACAGGTAGCCGCCCGAGCCGTTGAAGTTGTAGCGCGGCGTGTTCGGCCCGAAATTCACCATCCCGAACGGCACCATCGCGCCCGGGCTCACGTTGCCCGCGTAGCCGGAATCCGCGTTGACCTGCGTGCCGATCAACGGATTGACGAACTGCGTCAACGCCATGTTGGTGCGCTTCGGCGGGGTCGGCTGATCCGGCTGGGACGGTTGCGACGGCCCCGCCGTCGGCGGCACGGTCGACGGCGTGTCTCCTGCGCCGCTGCTGGCCGTCCGGACACTGTTCACGTCGTCGCCGCCACACGCGGCCAGTGCCGCGCAAGTCAGTGCGGCGACGAGCAAGAGTCGTGGATTTTTCATTTTTTCGTTTAGTACCGTTAATTAAAACGATTGATCCGGCGCCGACGATCATCCGGCACGCCGCCTGGCTTGCGGCCCTGCGCGGCACATCGATGCCGCGCGGCGTGACGTCGACTGGCCCCAAGCGACGTCACGCTGACTTTCACATGCGAACACCCGGCGACGATCGTTGCTGCCGCAACCGTCGCCTCCACCGCCCTGTCTCCCGGTACGTCACATGCTTCCCAGGGGCTTACAGTGCCGCAACGACTGTTTATTCACTACAAGAAGTTTCCCGAATTTTCAGTTTGTTTAACTAAACAATCCGGCGTTAAGTGGCTTTGGGTACGAATTTCCGCCATTTGTTGCGTTGCAACGGCGGCGCACAGGGGGTGTGCTTTGACGGGCGCCCGGCGAACCCGGGCGCCGCATGAACCGACGAAACTGAACGCGTCAACGCCGTGCGCGTCAGCGCGGCAACGTCCTCAACGACGACGGCCCACCCGTCAGCGCGATCCGCTTGCCCGTATCGCGCAGCTTGCCGCCTTCGACCGAATAGAGCGCCAGTTGCCGTTCGACGTTGAACTGCACGATCACGTGCCGGCTGTCGGCGGTGAACACGATGCCTTGCGCGGCTTCGCCGCCGGGCAGCTCGCTCACCTTCACGGCCTGCCCGTCGCGGATCTCGAACAGCAGCACCTTGCCGATCTTGTGGCGGCCCGGATTGTCGGCCGTCAGGTTCGAGCCGTCCATCGCTTGCACGGCGATCCACTTCCCGTTCGGCGAGATCGCGACGCCTTCCGGCAGCGACGGCACGTTCAGGTACTGGACGGTGCGGAACGGCACGCGCGACACGTCGATCAGCGCGACCGAATCGGCGTCGCCCGCCAGCGTGCCCGTATAGCCCGGCAGCCCCGCGAGCCCGACGTTGCTGACGACGGCCCAGCGGTTGTCGCTCGACACGTCGATCGTGTAAGGCGCGACGCCGGTGCTCAGGCGCGACCCGCTGTCGGTCACCTTGCCGTCGTCGACGTTCAGCACCGCGATGCCCTGCTCGTCGCGCAGCGACACGAGCGCATGCTTGCCGTCATGGGTGAAGCTGATCCCGGCCAGCCGCTTCTTGCCGATCTTCAGGTTGCCGTCGAGCGTCACGTTCGTGCCGTCGATGCGCAGGATCGACACGCTGCCGTCGACGTTCGCGACCAGCGCGAGCTTGCCCGAGCGGTCGATCGCGATCCCTTGCGGATGTGTACCGAGCTCGATGCGCGTGATCGACGGCGGCGCGGCGTCGAGATTCACGACCTGCAGGAACGTGTCGAACACGAGCTGCTTCGCGGCCGTGTCGTAACGTGTCGGCGCGCCGACGAGCGCGAGCTTCGCGTCGGGCGTGATCGCGACGGCCTGCGGCGGCCCCTGGATGCCGTTCTCGACGTCGACCTGCAGCGCGACTTTCGGCGGGAACGTGCTGGCGTCGAGCAGCGTCAGCGTGTCGGCGGGCGGCGAAGCCAGATAGGTGTCGCGGCCCTCGACGCGCTGGTACTTGCCGTCGTTGCCGGACACGATCCAGTCGGCGGCGTGGGCGGCAACGGCCGTCGTGGCGAGGGTCAGCGCGGCGAGCAGGCGCGCGCTGCGCGGGCGGAAAGGATTCGAATGCATGTCGGTCGATTCTCCGGATCGGTTGCGGACACAATGGATGGCATCGACCCTGCTGCTCGACGGGTCGGTGCCATCGCATGATGCCCGAAAGCCGGTAATTCCGGCGTCTCGCGCCCGGTCGGGTTCCGTCAATCCGCCCGTCGCACGCCGGACGACGACCATTCGCCCACATCGTCGAGCGGATACACGGGCCGAGCAAGCCGCTCGTAACGGAACAGCCCGTAGTCCGAACCCGTCACGCCGCGGCTGTCGCATTCGACCAGCGCGGCCGCGATCGGCACGAACACCGGCCGGCAATACATCCGCGACTTCAGCAGCAGGAAACGCGCGCGGCGCGGATCGACGCCGACGCTCTCGAACACGCCGAGATCCCACGGCTCCTGCGTACGCTCGGTAATGACCAGCGTGGCCGCGCCGATGTCGAGCACGGCCGTGCGGCCCATGTACGCACGCTGGCCTGTGTAAGTGGGCCCCGTGATCACGTATTCGCCGTCGGTGAGCGCGCGCACGACGCCGGTCGCGCGGAACGGCGCGCGCCGCACGCCGCCGTGCGACGGCAGGCGGTTGCCGACCGGTACCGTGACGGTCGCGCCGACACCCGCGTCGATCAGCGCCGCGACGGCTTGCGGGTCGCACAACGGCCCGCTGACGATGCCGTCCAGTCCGTGCGCGAGCGCGGCCTCGAGCAGGTCCATCGTGTCGCACGGGCCGCCCGACATGCAGTTGTCGCCGTGATCGAGCATCAGCACGGGGCGATCCGCGCCGCGCGCGAGCGTCGCAGCCTGCGCAACCGATTCGGCAAGCGGCGCGCTGCGATAGACGAAGTCGTCGCGCTCGTCCCAGATCTGCCGCGCGATGCGCTCGGCCACCGCGTCGGCGGCGGCCCGGTCGCCATCGGCCACCACCACCACGCTGATGCACGGCGCGGGAATGTCCGCGAGCGAGAAGCCAGGCAGCACCGAGACCGCGAGCATCCCGTCGGCCTCGGCCGCGCGCGCGGCCTCCACCGCGCGCCGCATCGCGCCTTCCGCGCTCGCGCTGCGCAGCGTCGACGTCATCAGCGGCGGCTGCCGCCACGCGAGCACCGGCCGCGCGCGGCCGTGCAGCCGGTCGAGCAGCACGCGCGCCGCGTGCTCGCCGGTCTCAACCATATCGACGTGCGGGTAAGTCTTGAAACTGACGATCACGTCCGCGTGATCGATCATCTTCTGCGTGACGTTCGCGTGCAGGTCGAGCGCGACCGCGATCGGCGCGCCGGGCAGCGCCGCGCGCACGCGCTCGAGCAGGTCGCCCTCGCCATCCGCGCTCTGCTCGGCGACCATCGCGCCATGCAGGTCGAGCATCACCGCATCGCAGCCGGGCGCCGCCGCGACGATCGCGTCGCAGATCGCCGTGTACGCGTCGGCCGCAACCGGCCCGCTCGGGTTCGCGGCCGCCGATACCGGCGTCACGATCTCGGCGCCTTCACGTTCGGCCGCGTCGAGGAACGCGGCCATCGCGGTGCGCATCCCCCGATTCGCGCGATACGCGTCGTCGCCCCAGTCGGGGCCGTTGCGGCCGAACGCGGCAAGCGGCGTCGGCACCGGCGAGAACGTGTTGGTCTCGTGGTTCATCCGGGCGATCAGGATCTTCATCGCATGCGGCCCTCCGCACACGCCGTCGCGCTGCGCCTGTCTTCGGTCGTCTCCATCATCTGCATCGTCGAATTCCTCCCGATCGATCCATCGGTCCATCGATGAAAAGGTGCGGCGGCGCCCATCGGGACGCCGCCACCCGGTCAGCGCATCCGCGCGCCGCTCAAGCGTACCCCGTCGTGCCCTTCGTCTCCAGATACTCGACGAGGCCGAACTCCGCGTACTCGCGGCCGTTGCCCGAACGCTTGTAGCCGCCGAACGGCGCGGCCGGATTCCATGGCGGGTAGTTGATGTGGACGTTGCCCACCCGCAACCGCGCCGCCACCCTGCGCGCACGCTCGATATCCTTCGACTGCACGTAGGCCGCGAGCCCGTAGACCGAATCGTTCGCGAGCGCGACGGCCTCGTCCTCGGTGCGGTAGGTCATGATCGCCAGCACCGGCCCGAAGATCTCCTCGCGCGCAATCGTCATGTCCGGCGTGACGTTCGAGAACACCGTCGGCCGCACGTAGAACCCGTCGCCGAGCCCGTCCGGCCGCCCCGGCCCGCCGGCGACGAGCGTCGCGCCTTCTTCGATCCCCAGCCGGATGAAGTGCTGGATGCGGTCGAACTGCGTGCGGCTGACCACCGGCCCGATGCCGGTTTCCGTCGAACGCGGATCGCCGACGACCGTGCGTTCCGCCTCCCGTCGCGCGGCCTGCTCGGCCAGCGCAAGATGGTCGGCATGCACGAGCATGCGCGTCGGCGCGTTGCACGACTGGCCGCTGTTGCTGAAGCAGCTGCGCGCGCCGCGCGTGACCGCCTCCTCGATATCGGCATCGGGCAGGATCAGGTTCGGGCTCTTGCTGCCGAGCTCCTGGTGCACGCGCTTCACGGTATCGGCGGCCGCCTTCGCGACCTCGACACCGGCGCGCGTCGAGCCCGTGAACGACACCATGTCGACATCCGGGTGCCGCGACAGCGCGTCGCCCACTTCATGCCCGTAGCCGTGAACGAGGTTGAACACACCGGCCGGCACGCCGGCTTCGTGCAGGATCTCCGCGAACAGGATCGCGCTGAACGGCGCGATCTCGCTCGGCTTGAGCACCATCGTGCAGCCGGCGGCGAGCGCCGGCGCGACCTTGCACACGATCTGGTTGATCGGCCAGTTCCACGGCGTGATCAGCGCGCACACGCCGATCGGCTCGTGCGACACCAGCAGCGAATCGGTCTGCGTGCTGAAGCGGAACGACTGCAGCGCGCGGATCGTCTGCTCGAGGTGCGCGGTGCCGACCGCGGCCTGCGCCGCACGCGCAAATGCGATCGGCGCGCCCATTTCCTGGCTGATCGTCCGCGCGACTTCTTCGTAGCGGCGCTGGTAGATCTCGAGCACGCGCCGCAGCAGCGCGACACGCTCGTCCACCGGCCAGCACGAATACGTGTCGAAGGCCCGTTTCGCCGCGCCGACTGCGCGATCGACGTCGGCTGAGTCGCCGATCCTGAGCTGCGCATACGGCCGTGCAGTGGCCGGATCGATCACGTCGATCGATCGTGCATCGGCCGGATCGAGCCACTGGCCGTCGATATAGGATTGTCGTGACGTTCTCATCGAATGCTCCTGAAATGAAGGACGCCGCGCTCAGCGCGTCGCCCGCGCATAGGTGTCGACGAGGATGTCGCGGATCTTCGCGACGAACCACACGATCTCGTCGCGCGACATCACGAGCGGCGGCGAGAACTGCACGATCGGCGTGCCTTCGTGATCGACGCCCGCGCGGCACAACAGCCCTGCGTCGAAGATCGCGGGCGCGAGCAGCGTCGACACGAACGCCTGCGCGCTGATGCCGGCCGCCCAGCGGCGCGCGGCCTTGTCGGTCACGAGTTCGAGCGAGTAGTGGTAGCCGTCGCCGCGCACGTCGCCGACGCACGGCAGTTCGAGCAGGCCGTCGAGCGTCTGGCGGAACACCGCTTCGTTGCTGCGGACGTTCTCCAGCACGCCTTCGCGCTCCATGATCGCGAGGTTCGCGAGCGCGGCCGTGCATGCAACCGGGTGGCCGCCGTAGGTCGCGCCGTGCAGGAACATCTGCTGCGGGCCGTCGAGCACCGTGTCGACCACCGCGTCGCTCGCGATTACGCCGCCGAGCGGCACGTAGCCCGACGCGATGCCTTTCGCGAACGTGATGATGTCCGGCTTCAGCCCGTAGCGCGCGGAGCCGAAATATTCGCCGAGCCGGCCGAACCCGCAGATCACTTCGTCGGCGACAAGCAGCACGCCGTGCCGGTCGCAGATGTCGCGCAGCCCGGCCGCATAGCCGGCCGGCGGCGTCAGGCTGCCGCCCGCATTCTGCAGCGGCTCGACGACGATCGCGGCGACGGTATCCGGCCCTTCCTGCACGATCAGCGATTCGATCTCGTCGAGCAGGTGGCGCGTGAATTGCGCTTCCGTCTCGCCCACCGGTCGGCCGTAGCGCTTCGTATTGCCCACGTGCCGCACGCCCGACATCAGCGGCTCGAAATGCTTGCGGAAGTTCGTCATCCCGTTCAGCGCGAGCGCACCGAACGACGTGCCGTGATACGCGACGCGCCGCGCGATGAACTTGCGCCGCTGCGGCTCGCCGCGCGACTGGTGAAACTGGCGCACCAGCTTGATCGCCGATTCGTTCGACTCCGAGCCGCTCGACGTGAAGAACACCCGGTTCAGCCCTTTCGGCGCGAGCGTCGCGAGCTTGTGCGCGAGCTTGATCGCCGGCTCGTGGCCGACACCCCAGTTGGTCGCGAACGGCAGCCGCACCATCTGCTCGCGGATCGCGTCGCCGATTTCCGCGCCGTGGCTGTACCCGACCTGCACGCAGTACAGCCCGGCCAGCCCGTCGAAGTAGCGCTTGCCGTTGCGGTCGACGAGCCAGCAGCCTTCGCCGCGGTCGAACACGGTGAGCGCGTGGTCGCGATACGCATCGGCGTGCGTGAAATGCATCAGCAGGTGGCGTTTGCCGATGGCCTGCAGGTCCGCATCGAGATTGACGTCAACAGCGTTCATGGATGATTCCTCCTTCAGGGTTTCAGAGCCGGCGGCCGGCAGTCGGCCACCGGTCATTCAATTCATCGACAGCGTCGGCGCCGGGCGCGTAAAGCCACGCGTGAGCCACACGAGCTGGCAGAGGCCGAGCACGAGCCAGCCGATGCCGACGTAGAACGTTTGGCGCGACAGGCCCGACCAGAGCCACACGTTCATCGCGAAGCCGATCGCCGGCATCACGCCGAACGTGATCCAACCCGCGAAGCGGCGATGCTCGGGCCGGCACAGATAGCTGCGCATCACGCACAGGTTCACGACCGCGAACGCGACGAGCGCACCGAAGCTGATCATCGTCGACGCGAGATCGAGCGTGATGAACAACGCGGACAGCGACACGATGCCGACCGCGAGCGTCGCGCGCACCGGCGTGCGCAGCCGCGCATGCAGGTGGCCGAAGACGCGTTCGGGCAGCACCCGGTCGCGGCCCATCGCGAACAGCACGCGCGTCACGCTCGCTTGGCCCGCCATCGCGCTCGCGAAACAGCCGGCCACGTACACCGCGACGAAGAACGCCGACAGCGTGCCGCCGCCGATGCGTCGCATCAGTTCGAGGCTGGCCGAATCGAGATCCTTGAATGCGTGCCAGTCGGGAAACACCACCTGCCCGACGTATGCGACCAGCATGAACAGCACGCCGCTCGCCAGCGTGCAGAGCAGGATCGCGCGCGGCACCGTGCGCTTCGGCTCGCGTGTTTCCTCCGACAGCGTGGTAACCGCATCGAAACCGAGGAATGACAGGCACAGGATCGCGGAGCCGGCGAAGATCGCGCGCGCATCGCCCGACGACGGCAACGCGACGGCCATCGACAGCCCTTCGCCCGCTGCGACCCGCGCGGAAGCGATGAAGAAGATCACGATGAACACGAGCTGGCTCGCGATCAGGATCAGGTTCACGCGATTGACGAGCCGGATGCCGACGATGTTCAGCCCGGTGATCAGCACGATGCTCCCGACGATCCATACGCTCGCCGGCACGCCCGGGAAAATCTGCTTCATGTAGATGCCGATCGCGAGGTAGCTGATCATCGGGATGAACAAGTAGTCCATCAGCAACGCCCAGCCGACCATGAAGCCGGCCGACGTGCCGAAGTTGCGGCTCGCGAACGTATAGGCGGAACCAGCGCTCGGCATCAGCCGCGCCATGTGGCCGTAGCTGCGCGCGGTGAACAGCATCGCGACCAGCGTGACCGCATACGCGGCGGTCAGGTGCCCGTTCGTCTCGCTCGTGACGATCCCGTAGGTCGTGAACACCGTCATCGGCAGCATGTACGCGAGGCCGAAAATCACCAGCGTCGCGAGCCCGAGCAGGTGCGGCTTGCGGCGTGGGTCCGCGTCGCCTCGCATCGCGTGCGCGCCGAAGTCATGCGTCGGGGCGGCTGATGCGTATCGACCTGGGCTGTCGTTGTCCATGCTGTCCTCACGTTGGTGGCGTTCACGGCTTCAACACTCGTTCGCCCGGCACGGCCGGCGGCGCACGACTGGGAGAAAGTGTGGTGCGCCAAAAAATCCGCCACGAATGAGAAAAGCGGACGTAATCGGGGGATATTTCCGGACATGTCGCCGCGTGTCGCGCCGGCGAGCCACGCATGCTGCTGTGCGGCACTGGCGTTTTGCGGACATTGCGGCTATGTTCTACGCGATCCCGTCACCCCGTCCGCACCATGAACAGCCGCGCCCATCCAGACCAGAGCCGGGCCGAGCGCAGCCTGCGTTCGTCGCTCGGCCTCGCGCGTCCGGCCGGGCGCCAGGAGGACATTCCCGCCACGGTCCATGCGATCGCGGTCGCGCTGGACGAGTGCCGCGTGCGGCATATCGACGGCGCCGCGCTGCTCGAAGGCACGGGGCTCGGCGCGGACGAAGTCGCGTCGCCGAACCTGCACGTGAATCGCGGCCAGGAGCAGCGCTGCTTCCACAACCTGCTGCAGCGCAGCGGCGTGCCGTCGATCGGGCTGTCGATCGGCGCGCGGCTGCACGTGTCGACGCTCGGCCTCGCCGGCTACGCGATGCTGATCAGCGGGTCGGTGATGCAGGCATTCCGGTGCATGGGCCAGTTTCCGCTGTTCATGGGGCTGTATTTCGATGTGCGTATCGATGCACACGCGGACGGCATGAGCGTGACGATCAGCCGTTACAACGGCGAACCCGATCTCGAGGTGTTCCAGGTCGACATGTGCCTGTCGAGCCTGCGCCTGATCGTGTCCGATCTCGTCGGCAAGCCCGTCTGGCCCGCGCAGGTACAGCTCGCGCGCCGCACGCCGCGCAATGCAGCCGACTATACGCGCCACTTCGGCTGCAAGGTCGCGTTCAATGCGAGCGACAACCGGCTCGTATTCACATCGGTGAACGGCACCGAGATGCCGCTGCTCGCGAACGAAGTCAGCTTCAACGCGCTGCACGGTCAGTGCGAGGCGCTCGAACGGCAGTGGGCCGCATCGGTCGGCACGCGCTTCGCCGATCGCGCGAAGGAGCTGATGGCGCGCGACCTCGCGCGCTTCAAGTCGATGACGTCGCTCGCGGATGCACTGCACCTGACGGAGCGCACGCTGCGCCGGCGGCTCGACAAGGATGGCCTCACGTTTCAGACGCTGCTCGACGACGTGCGCCGCGACGAGGCGGTGCGGATGCTCGACGATCCCGGGCTGACGGTCGCGGCCATCGCGGAACGTCTCGGCTACAGCGAGCCGCGCAGTTTCCGTCATGCGTATCGACGCTGGACCGGCAGGACGCCGCGCGCCGATCCGGACGTCGGCGAATAAGCCGGACGCGCCAGGGCTGCGTGCGGATACGCGGTGGTGCGTGACAGTCGAGCACGACGCGAAGCCGCTCGCGAAACCCGCTTCAAGTCCACGGCCTCGCCTGTCGATTCGGAATTCGAATCATTTTCCGGACGCTTGATCCGCCCCCGCTTCATCGCTACCGCGCGATCGTCGGCGCGCAATCGCGATCGCCCCTCAAGGTAGACGCGATCATTCGATTGTTCTATACTCGCCCCAACTTCATCACAAAATGCATGATCTCGTGCGCAACGTGATGTCATTTCGCAATTCATTGCGCATGCATCCGTTTCGCCACGTCAAGGGGGCCTCCGGCTCCAGCGGCCGGCTTCACGCCAGCCGCATCGATGCCGTCTTCACGAGACGGTGCCCTGCTCGAACGCGCCTCGCCGTTACGGCGCCGCCGGGCCGAACATGACAATCAGACGAACGCAGCATTGCGTTCACTCGACCGCCAGTCGCACCTCGTTGCGGCCGGCATGACTGTTTCCGTCAGTTCAAATCGCGGCCATGCCGGGATCACGAACTTCCATCGCGGCGCCATCCGGCGTCTACGCGGCGCGCGCCTGCGCGTGGGCCGCACCGAGATTGAGGGGGTGTATCTTCATGACTCGACGCACTGTCCAGCTGGTGGGCAGCCTGATCGCCATCGTCGCCATCGCCTGGGCGCTCGCCCGCGGCATCGGCGCCGACACATTCAGCCAGCGCGCGGACGATCTCGCGTACTACGCGGGCCAGCACATGCTGCTGGTCGTCTATTCGATGGCGCTCGCGATCGCCGTCGGCGTACCGGCCGGCGTGCTGCTGAGCCGGCCGCGCTTCCAGCATCAGGCCGAGCGCTTCATGCAGGTCTTCAACATCGGCAACACGATCCCGTCGCTCGCCGTGCTCGCCATCGCGCTGGGCATCTTCGGCATCGGTAATGTGCCCGCGATCGTCGCGCTGTTCCTTGCGTCGCTGCTGCCCATCACGCGCAATGCCTACGAAGGCATGAAGAACGTGCCGGCCGCGCTGCGCGAAGCCGCCAAGGGCATCGGCATGACGGGCTGGCAATCGCTCGTGCGCGTGGAGTTGCCCAACGCGCTGCCGATCATCGTCGGCGGCGTGCGCACCGCGCTGGCGATCAACGTCGGCACGGCCCCGCTCGCGTACCTGATCGGCGCGGACAGTCTCGGCTCGCTGATTTTCCCCGGCATCTATCTCGACAACCAGCCGCTGCTGCTGCTCGGCGCGTCGCTCACCGCGATCCTCGCGCTCGTGCTGGATGGCATCGTCGCGGCCGGCAGCCGCCGTTGGCTCGCCCGCCATGGAGGTGCCGCATGACGCTCCACCGCACCATTCGATCACTCGCGCGCCTGTGCGCCGCCGTCGCGCTGTGCATGGCGGCGAGCGCACCGGCATGCGCGGCGAAGCTCGTGCTGGGCGCGAAGAACTTCACCGAGCAATACGTGCTGGCGGAAGTCACCGCGCAATACCTGCGCGCGCGCGGCTACGACGTGGAAGTCCGTTCGGGTCTCGGCAGCACGCTCGTGCGCAGCGCACTGGAGAACGGCCAGTTCGATCTCATGTGGGACTACACGGGCACCGCCGCGCTCGTCTACAACAAGATCAACGACAAGCTGTCGCCCGAGGAAATGTACCGGCGCGTCAAGGCGCTCGACGTGCCGCGCGGGCTCGTCTGGCTCGACGCATCGCCGCTCAACGACACCTACGCGATCGGCCTGCCCAGCCCGCTTGCGCAGGCCACCGGCATCCGAACCGTCTCGCAGCTCGCCGAGCACCTGAAAACCGACCCGGCCGCGAAGCACTACGTGTTCGGGATGGACGCGGAATTCGCGAATCGCCCCGACGGGCTGAAGCCGCTGCTCGCCGCCTACGGCATGCAGTTCAGCCGCGCGCAGCTCAAGCAGATGGACCCGGGGCTCGTCTACACGGCGCTGCACAACAACCAGTTGAAAATCGGCCTCGTCTACACGACCGACGGGCGCGTGAAGGGCTTCGGCATCGTGCCGCTCGAGGACGACAAGCATTTCTTCCCGCCGTACAACGCGACGCCCGTGGTGCGCAAGGACACGCTCGATCGCAACCCGAAGCTCGCGACGCAGCTCAACGCGCTGTCGGCCGCGCTCGACAACGACGTGATGCAGGCGATGGCCAAGGAGGTCGACCTCGACGGCAAGTCGCCGCGCGACGTCGCCGACGCGTTCCTGCGCACGCACAAGCTGCCTTGAAGGAGACCTGATGAACGTATTCGACTATCTCGCATCGAGCTGGCCCGAACTGCTGCAACTCACGTTGCAGCACATCTGGCTGGTCGGCATCGCCGTAGGCTGCGCGATCGTGGCCGGCGTGCCGCTCGGCATCCTCATCAATCGCCACGACTGGCTTGCCGGGCCGCTGCTCGGCGTCGCGACCATCGTGCTCACGCTGCCGTCCATCGCGCTGTTCGGCCTGATGATCCCGTTCTTCTCGCGCTTCGGCCAGGGCATCGGCGCCGCCCCCGCGATCACCGCCGTGTTCCTGTACTCGCTGCTGCCGATCATGCGCAACACCTACCTCGCGCTGCACAACGTGGATGCGGGCATCAAGGAAGCCGGCACCGGCATCGGCATGACGTCGTGGCAGCGCCTGCGGCTCGTCGACCTGCCGCTGGCAGTGCCCGTGATTCTCGCGGGTGTGCGCACCGCCGTCGTGATGAACATCGGCGTGATGACGATCGCCGCCGTGGTCGGCGCGGGCGGGCTCGGCACGCTGATCCTGCGTGCCATCGGCCAGAGCAGCATGATGAAACTGCTGGTGGGCGCGGTGCTCGTGAGCCTGCTCGCGATCGTCGCCGACCGGCTCCTGCAGATGCTGCAGCGAGCATTGACACCGAAGGGAGTCCAGAAAACATGATCGAACTCGACAAACTGACCAAGACCTTCACGCGGAAAGACGGCCAGACCGTACGCGCCGTCGACGCCGTGAGCCTCTCGGTGGCCGAGGGGGAAATCTGCGTATTCCTCGGCCCGTCGGGCTGCGGCAAGACCACCACGCTGAAGATGATCAACCGGCTGATCGCCCCCACGTCCGGCCGCGTGCTGATCAACGGCGAGGATACGGCGCAGCTCGACGAGGTCGACCTGCGGCGCCACATCGGCTACGTGATCCAGCAGATCGGGTTGTTCCCGAACATGACGATCGAGGAAAACATCACCGTCGTGCCGCGCCTGCTGGGCTGGGACAAGAAGCGCTGCGCCGAACGCGCACGCGACCTGATGGCGATGGTCGCGCTCGATCCGAAGCTGTACCTGAAACGCTATCCGCGCGAGCTCTCGGGCGGGCAGCAGCAGCGTATCGGCGTGATTCGCGCGCTGGCCGCCGATCCGCCCGTGCTGTTGATGGACGAGCCGTTCGGCGCGGTCGATCCGATCAATCGCGAATCGATCCAGAACGAGTTTTTCCAGATGCAGCGGCAACTGAACAAGACCGTGATCATGGTGAGCCACGACATCGACGAAGCGATCAAGCTGGGCGATCGCATCGCCGTGTTCCGGCGCGGCCAGCTCGTGCAATACGATCACCCCGACACACTGCTCGCCCGCCCGCGCGACGAATTCGTCGCGCAGTTCGTGGGCCAGGACAGCACGCTCAAGCGCCTGCTGCTCGTGAAGGCCGGCGACGCCGCCACGCAGCCCGAAACGGCACGGGTCGATACGCCGCTCGCGCACGCGCTCGCCGTGATGGACGAAACCGACTGCCGCTACCTGACCGTGCTCGACGACGCGGGCCGCGCGCTCGGCTATGTGACGCGCCGCGCGGCGCGCACCGACGGCGGCGTGTGCGGCGAGCACGTGACGCCCTTCCCGGCCGGTGTCGCGGCGGACGACAACCTGCGCATCGTGCTGTCGAAGATGTACCAGTACAGCGCGTCGTGGATGCCGGTGCTCGACCCCGACGGCGCCTGGCTCGGCGAGATCACGCAGGACTCGATCGCCGCGTACCTCAGCTCAGGCCGCTCACGCCGGCAGACGGGCCAGCCGCCGGGCAGCCCGGCCGATGCGGTCACGGCAACCGCCACGCACTGACTTTTCTCCGGGCCGGCGCGCCATCGCACCGGCCCGGGGAAGCGATTCGATGACGTGCGCGGTGGCGAAAACGTGCGGCTACGTCCGGCGATAAAACATCGGTTGACCCGCCTTCATCCGAACCTCGTCAAACCGGAACCGGCGAGCGGACGCCATTGCCGTCATCCGTGTTTCCCGCATACATAATCCATGACCAACGTCTGAATGGAGTCACGTTCGACGTAGCGGTAATCATCCGAATCTTCGCGAGATACGTAGACCTGGCCCGGCTGCGCTCCGACCATGCTCGTCTTGCCCATCGCCCAGGTCTTGTTCTCGCAGTCGAACGACCAATCGGAAACGAGACTCTTCACCGGAAACGACGCCGAGTAACGGCGCGGCTCGGCGTAAACGATCTTGACCGTCACCCACGAATTGAGCGGATGTCGCTCGACGGAAGCGGGATCCACATAGAGCGCGATAGCCGGACCGGGGCCCAGCGTGATCCAGTTCTCGGCCCACGCACCACTTGCGACAAGCGCAAGCCATGCCCCCGCAATCCAGCGTCTTTTCATTTTCATTCCTCGAATCCGGCCCGGTGAATTCCGGCGGCCTGATTCTACTTTCTCCGGTTGCGTGACGTGCGCGTATAAAAAATCAGCGCCCCAAATGAATCGCGAATTGAATGAAATCGACTCGCGTAAAATGCCGACAACAATCAAGCATCAAGCCGAGCGGGCCGCCCTTCCATTCCACTCGCACCGGCGCAACGCGAACAAGACAACACGGACACGACCCGTGGCATCCGCAAACGGCGCCGCCCCGACCCGGCACGCGCCATCGCGACGATCGCCCGCCGACGAAGCCTCCATGAGCAAACCGATCCTGTACCTCCTCGCCGGCAACGGCAGCGCGGCCGACTGGTGGGACGATGCACTGCCCCACTTCCGGCACTACCGTCCCGTGCCGCTGGAACTGCCGGGCTTCGGCGACAACCCCGCGCCGCCCTGCGAAGATCTCGCCGCGTATGCGCAAGCGCTGCTGGACATGACGGAACCGGGCCACGCGATCATGGCGGTCGGCGTGAATGCGCTGCTGGTGCTGCACGCATTGCAGCGACGCCCCGGCCACTTCGGTCGCAGCGTGCTGCTCGCGCCCGTCGGTGCATTTCTGTGGGAACGGCGCCTGCCGAAACTGATGGCGCCGAAGCCGCTGCGCAAGACCATCCACTGGCTGCTCGCGCATTACCCGACGCTGTTCGCCCGCAAGTTCTCGAACCTGACCTGGACGCGCGCACAGTACCGCCGCATGGGCGCCGGCTATGCGCGCTGCCGGGCGTTCCTGCCGCACTGGGATCTCGTGCGCGCCGATACCGCGCTGCCGCTGCTCGAGTGGGTCACCGATCGCATCGAACTCGTGTGGGGCGACCAGGACAACGTGCTCGGGGTGCGCCAGGCCGCCGCGTGGTCGGCCATCCTCGCGCGCGCCGACCTCACCGTCACGCTGCAGGCCGGCTGGGGACACTATCCATGGATCGACGCGCCGGCGGCATTCGTGCACTGGCTCGAAGCGGGCGATACCGGCTTCGTCGCGCATACCAAGGGCGGGCGCCTGGCGCTGGCGACGATGGCCGGCCTGCCCGTGCCGCCCGCGCTGTCGCTGACTCGCGCCGACGATCCGCGCCTGCCCGGCTTTCTCGCGAGCCAGCCCGACGCCGAGTGGGCGATCCGCTCGTCGAGCCACGGTGAAGACCAGGCCGATGCGGCCAACGCCGGCCTGCATACGACGTTCCTGCGCGTACCGGCAGCGCAGGCGGCCGCGCGCGTGGCCGAGCTGCTCGACGGCGGCCTCGAGGAAGCGGTCGTGCAGCGCTTCATCACGCCCGTGCTGTCCGGCATCGCGTTCGTGCGTCATCTCGCGGTTGAAGTCGAGTGGGTGGAAGGCCACCTCGAAACACTCGCCGACGGTCAGGCCAGCCCGCAGCGCGCGATCCTGTCGCGGCTCGGCGAGCCCTGGCAGCGCGGTACGTTCCCGACCGCGCAAAACTTGAGCGCGACGCAGCTGTGGGCCTTCTTGCAGCACGTGCTGCGCGCGTTCCATTACGTGCCGGGCGACGTCGAATGGGCGTGGGACGGCCGGCAGCTGTGGCTGCTGCAGTACCGTCCGATCAGCAGCTACGGCTGGCATCGACACCTGACCGCCGCGAACATCGCCGAGATCCTGCCGCCCCAGCCGAGCCGGCTGGTCGAGTACGCGCAACGACGCGCGGCCGGCAGCATCCCGGCGATCATGGCGCGCTGGGATGCTCGCGTACTGCAGGACAACGAACCATTCACCGCGCTCTATGGCGGTGCGTCGTACATCAACAACGACCTGTTCCTCGCCCGCCTCGCCGACTGGGGCGTGTCGGCCGGCAACTACAGCGGCGAGATCGGCGGCGCGACGCCGCCGCTGCGCTGGCGCCCGCTGCGGCTGCTGCGTTCGCTGCCGGTATTCTGGCGCATGCTGCGCGTCGCGCGCGGACACCTGCCGACACTCGAGCGCGGCTTGCAGCGCTTCGACCAGGAACTCGCGACGCTCGTCGAGCAACACGCCGACGGCCAGCAACTGGCCGACTGGTTCACGCGCTTCTACGTGTTCGTCGTGCAGGGCAACCTGTGCATCGCGTCATCGCTGGCCAGCAGCGGCGGCGCACTGTGGGGCCGTCCGCCGACCGCATACGGCCAGCTCGACGACAGCCCGCATCGCCTGCCGTGGGAAACCGATCCGGGCACCGCTCGGCCCGCGCCCACCTGCCTGCCGCTGCAGGCGTTTCCCGATTGGCCGCTGCCGGTCCGCGTGCTCCACGCGCTCGGCGCGCCCGGCATGCGCGGCTGGTATCTGCAGGTGCGCGAGTGGTACCGCGACAACCTGATGCGCGTGTTCTTCCGCCTGCATCATGCGATGCCGGCCGCCGATCGCGACGCGTGGTTCGCACCCCATCCCGATCGCCGCGAACGCAACGGCAGCTTCTGGCAAGACGGCAGCGAAGGCACCGACGAGGCGGCCGGCTTCATGATCTATCCGGGCCTCACGCAAGGGGTGCTCGGCCACGACATCCTGCTGGAAGACACGCTCGATCCGGGCCGGCACGCGCAGTACCAGGCTGCGCGCGCCGTGATCGCGCGCATGGGCGGCCGGCTGTCGCACGGCGCGACGCTGCTGCGCGAGCTGCGCAAACCGTCGGCCGTGCTGCCGCGCGTCGATGCGGCGTGGGTCGGGCGCGAGGTGCGGCTCAGCGATGGCCAGCTGACGCTGGTCGAATGAACGCGAAGCTGTTGCCGTACGCCTGAGCCTGAACTGCCGGTCAGCGTACCGGCGTGCGGACTACCCCGTCGACCTTCAACGTGCGCCGGTCGTGCGCGGCTTCGTATTCGACCGACTGCGCGGGCGTGACGGCGCCGTACGACCGGCCGTTCACATAGACGGTGCCGTCCCGCAGCTCGACCCGGTCGCCATTGACCGTCGCGGTGGCTCGTTCGCCCTGCAACACCGCACCCGAACAACCGGCGGTCGAAAAGCTGCGGACCGACGTGCCCGGCATCGCGGCGATCCCGCCCTGGTCCGCCGCATGCGCCGCGCTGCAAGGCGGCGCATCCATGCTGCCGGCAGCGTGGGCCGCGCCAGCGCTGATGCCGCATCCGGCAAGCAATGCAATCGTCATCGGCTTCAGATGGTTCATGGTGCGCTCCGTTGTCCGCCGCCGCGGATCGATGACCGGCCGACGCCCGTGCTCGCATCGCAGGCAGGCCGGATGCACCCAGTATGCGTCCGGTTCGCGGCACTCCGCCATCCGCGCCAGTACCACTCATCGTCGCCCTGGTTCACGCCGACACCGGCCTCCGGAAACACCTCCCTCGGCACAACCCGTCCCCACGAAAATCCATCTTGATCAAGTTGCGACCCGCAACTATTATTGATTGCGATCCGCAACCTTTTCGGGCCCACCATGGACCTCATCGACGCTCCCGCCAAGCCTCGCGAAGCCACGATCCTCGAGCTGCGCGACTTCTCCCGCAAACTGGTTCGCGAGCTCGGCTTCATGCGCGCGACGCTGGCCGACAGCGACTGGGCGCCTTCAGCCGTCCACGCGATCCTCGAGATCGGGATGGCGCCCGGCATCAACGCCCGCGACCTGGGCAACATCCTGCGGCTGGACAAATCGAACACGAGCCGGCAACTCGCGCGGCTCGAGGCGGCCGGTATCGTCGAGCGACGCGTGTCGAGCGACGATGCGCGCGCGATCGAGCTGTACCTGACCGCCGACGGAAGAAAGCTCCAGAAGAGAATCGACACGTTCGCGACGGACCAGGTATCGAATGCGCTGCGCCGCATGGTGCCCGCCGACCAGCAGGCGCTGCTGCGCTCGCTCGCGCTGTATGCCGATGCGCTCGCGCAGGACAACGCCGCGAAGGCGCCCGTCGCGGCACTCGACGCGCCAGCGATCCGCGAAGGTTACCAACCGGGCTGCATCGGCGATATCGCGAGCCTTCACGCGCGTTTTTATTCGGAACACTGGGGCTTCGGCGCCTTTTTCGAAAAGCGGGTGGCGACCGAGCTGGCCGAGTTCGCCGGTGCGCTGCCGGCCGACGGCAAGGCGCTTTGGCTATGCCAGGAAGACGGACGGACACTCGCGTCGCTCGCGATCGACGGCGACCCGGCAACGGGCGTCGCGCACCTGCGCTGGTTCATCGTGAACGATGCGCTGCGCGGGTCGGGCATCGGGCGCCGGCTCATGACGGAAGCCATGCGCTTCGTCGACGCGCAGCGGTTTCGCGAAACCTATCTGTGGACGTTCAAGGGGCTGGACTCGGCGCGCCATCTGTACGAGTCGTTCGGTTTTGCGTTGACCAGCGAATCCGCGGGCACGCATTGGGGAACCGAGGTGGTCGAGCAGCGCTTCAGCCGGCCGGGGCCGTCGGGCGGTTGAGGGGTGACGGGACGGCTCCGTCGCGCTACCCCATCCCGAAGAGCGAATCGAAGACGTTCTTGATCCACGTCTTGACGTCACCCCAGGCGGCTTCTTTCTTTCTGAGCATTCTTGTCAGAAAAACGATCGACCACGCGACGGCAAAGGCAATGGCGACGCATACGCTAAAAAATGAAAATGTACTCATTAAAATCGTACGAGCAGATCGGCCGCAATCAGGTCGACCTTCCAGGATTTCATCGGGATTTGCGGCAGACCACGTCGTCGCAACAGGACGAACGCCTCATTCTTGATGTACAAGACGAACGCACAGGATAACTGCACTCGAGCGTCCATGCGACGCGTGGCCGGCGCATCACTTGATGCGCTGCACGCGCACGATGCCCCAGACGAGTATCGCGGTAACCACGGCGAATACCGCACTCGTATCCGGATCTCGCGCACGCCGCTGCGACCGAGCGCGTGCGCGGCCACCTTCAGCGTCCGCGTCTTGAGAATGTGATCGTCGTGCGCTGCGTGCCGAAGCGCTCAGTCGACTGCCGGAATCCATGCGGCAGTCGCCGCGTCGCTCGCGCGGAACGCCGGAAACTTCGCGCCGAGTTCGGCCACGGTATGGATGTCGTTCTTCACGAGATCGTCACGCGTGATCAGCGTCGGCTTCACTGCGATGCGCGCGCCCGGGTCCTGCCCTGCGACCAGCAGCGCCGCGGCCCGCACCGACACCGCGCCGACGACCGCCGGATTGGTCGCGGCCGTCGCGACCCACGCGCTGTTCGGCGCGCGGATGGCCTCGATGTCGGCCGTCGACACGTCCGCGCTGTAGATGCGGATTTTCGACGAGAGCCGGGCCTCGTCCGCCGCGAGCTTTGCGCCGCGCGCGAACTCGTCGTACGGCGCGAACACGACCCGAATGTCGGGATTCGCGCGATACACGGCCGCCGCCTGGTTCGCGACCGATTGCGCGATCGGATTGTCGACGGTGCCCCAGCGCGCCTTTTCCCGCACCTTCGGGTGCGCACGCTTGAAATCGCGCCACGCGGCATCGCGCCGGTCGAGCGGCGCGAATCCGGCCACGTACACGTACCCTGCCGCGAACGCGTCGCCGTTGTCCTTCAACGCCTGATTCAGCAGCAGGTTCGCCAGGTCGCGATCGTTCTGCTCGATCTGCGGCACCTTCGGATTGGCGAGATCGACGTCGAACGCGACGACCTTGATGCCTTTGTCGAGCGCGCGCTGAACGACGTCCTTCAGCGATTCCGGCAAGCCGTGATTGACGATGATCGCTGACACGCCGCTGCTGATCGCTTGCTGCAACTGCTCGCGCTGCTCGGCAGCGTCCTGCCGCCCTTCGTAGATGCGCAGATCGACGCCGAGCGCACGCGCCTGCTTCTGCGCGCCGGCTTCGTAGGCCTGGAAGAAATCGCCGGTCGACAAGTAGTTGACGAGCGCGATCTTCACGCCGCCCTTGTCGAACGGCGCGGGCGCCCCCTTGAGCGGACCGGCGTGGGCCGTGGGCACACCGAGCACGAGCGCGGTGCCCAGCACGAGTGCACCGAGTTTCAGTTCAAAGCGCGACTTTCGGCGAAGCAACGAGCGCATGGCGTGTCTGTCTCCATACAAGGACGATTTCGGCTCAATCTATCAGCGCGCCAAGCGAATTCAAACCGACCGATTCGGCAATGGATATTACTTTGGATAACAAACGGTCCTGCCTGAAGATCATTCGAACCGTGGATGCCCGAGCCGAGTCTCGGGGGCCTCACGCATCACGCCCGGGCATCCGTACGGCGACCGATGCCGAACGTAAATGCAAGGGCCAGCACGAGTAGTACGCCCTTGATGAAATCCTGCATGTAGTAGGGTGCGTTCAGCATCGTGAGCCCGTTGAGCAGCACGCCGACGAACACCGCCCCGACGACCGTACCGAATACGTTGGGCCGCTTCGCGCCCCACACCGCGTAACCGATCAACGCGGCAGCCACCGCATCGAGCAGCAGCGAGTGGCCCGCGCTCACATCGCCGCGGCCGACCCGCGCGGCGATCAGCACGCCGCCCAGCGACGCGATCGCGCCCGACACGACATACGCGGCGACGCGGTAGCGCGCGGCCGGCGCGCCGGCCAGCCGCGCGGCCGTTTCATTGCCGCCGATCGCGTAAATCACGCGGCCCCAGCGCGTCGCCTCCATCGTGATGCAGGCCAGCACCGTCACGGCCGCGAGAAGCAGCACCGGCAGCGGCACGACGTCGAACACGCGCAACCGGCCGAGCGCGAGAAAGGCGTCGGGGAATACGCCCGTCGCGTCCGTGCCGTCGGGCAGCACGGAGCCGGTCGCGAGCGAACGGCCGCCGGTCGGAATCAACTGCAGGCCGGCCAGCAGGAACAGCGTGCCGAGCGTCGCGAGCTGGTCGGGCACGCGCAGCCGCGTAATCAGCAAACCGTTGAACAACCCGGACGCCACGCCAAGCGCGACGCAGGCGAGCACGGCCGCCCACGCGCTGCCGTGCCAGACGACCAGCACGTAGCTCGCGGCCATCTGCGCGGTCGCGGCCACGCTGCCGACCGACAGGTCGAAGCCGCCGGCCGCGAGCGTGACCGTCACGCCGATGCCGAGCAACGCGACGATCGACACTGCCTGCAGGATGCTGAACAGATTGTCGACGTTCAGGAACGCGGGCTCCCTGAGCGCGAACACGACCACGAGGACGCCCAGCACGAGCAGGATACCGATTCGTTCGAGCACATCGCGAATGCGCGCCGGCCCGCCGCGCGACGACCGTTCGACGGTTGCGGCATGGCGTACAGCGGAAGAAGTCACGGGTTTCATGAGCAGGCACGCACGATGGAAGAAGTGGGAGGCAGGCAATCGAGCGTCGCGCGATCGAATCGCACGATACGATCGGCGATCTCGGCCGCTTCCTCTAGATCGCTGACGAACACGATCGTCGTGCGCTCATGCGCATGACGCCGCAGCGTATCGACGATATCGGCGCGCGCACCCGCATCGATGCCCTGGAACGGCTCGTCGAGCAGCAACAGCCGCGCCGGCTCGGCGTGCCAGCGCGCGAGCACGACCTTCTGCTGGTTGCCGCCGGAAAGGTGGACGACGCGATCGTCGGGCCCGTCGCAGCGAATGCCGAACCGCGCGATCGCCGCCGCGGCCGCCGTGCGTTCGCGCGTTCGGCGCACCGCGCCGCTCGCGAACCAGCGCGACAGGAACGGAAAGCCGATCGTGCCAGCGATCGAGGCGAACGGCACGCTGTCGGGAAACAACGATGTGCGCCAGCGGTCCTCGCCGGCCAGGAATACGCCGGCACGAATCGCGTCGGCGGGCGTTCGTGGCCGCCACGGCCGGCCGTCGAGCATCATCTCGCCGGCCACCGCACGCACCGCGCCGAAGATCGTCCGCGCGAAGCGCGACTTGCCGCCGCCGACCGGGCCTGCGATCGCGACGATCTCGCCGCGCCGCACATCGAGGTCGAACGGCGTACTGGTTGGCGTCAGCCGGATCTGCCGCACGCTAAAGCCGGAGCCGTGCCCGGCCCCCGCTCCGGCCAACCCGGCACGCTCGGGCGCCGGTGCACGCGTACGCGGCAACGGCCGGCCGATCATCGTTTCCACAGCCGCGTCGAAATCGATCGGCGCGGCCAGATCGGCGACGATCCGCCCGTCGCGGACGATCGCCGCGCGGTCGGCGATGCGGCGCAAATCGCCGAGCCGATGCGACACCAGCAGGATGGCGACGCCGTCGCGGCGCAACACGTCCACCAGCACGAACAGCCGCTCGGCCTCCGCCACCGACAGGCTGGCGGTCGGCTCGTCGAGAATCAGCAACGATGGCTGCCCGGCCAGCGCACGCGCCAGGGTCACGCGCTGCTGGTCGGCCAGCGACAGCGATGCGAGCGGCGCCGTCAGGTCGACGTCGAGCCCGACCCGTGCGGCGAGCGATCGCGCCGCGGCGCGCCGCGCGGCCGGCGGCACGCGCCACGGTGAGGCCGGATCGCACAGCCGGTCCAGCAGCAGGTTGTCGGCGATCGACAGCGTCGGCACGACGGCGTCGGCCACGGACTGGTGCACGGTCGCGACGCCGAGCCGCTTGGCCGCGTGCGGCGACGCCGGTCGATAGGGTTCGCCGCGTAGCGTCAGCGCGCCGCTGTCCGCTTGCAGCGCACCGCTCAGGATCTTGACGAAGGTCGACTTGCCCGCGCCGTTTGCGCCCATCAACGCGACGACTTCGCCGGCGCCGATCGACAGGTCGAGCGCCGACAGCGCGACGGTCGCATCGAAACGCTTCGCGATGCCGCTGGCGCTCAGGACAGGCGGTAGCGCCGATCGATGGGGCCGATCGTCGCGCGTCACGTCCATCGTCTCGTTCGTAGCGCTATTCATACCGAAGATTCCGGTCGGCGCGATGCGGTTGCAGGAGAAACAGGTCGTCGTGGGTCATGTCACGCCACTCCGCTGAGGGTCGTCCGGTATTGATCGGCGCGTCAGCCCGCTTCCGGCACGGGAAACCGGAACGATGCGCCATAGGCGCTATCCGGCAGGCGATCGCCGCCGCCGAGTCGCGAGCGGAAGGTACCGACCGGGGACGTCATCCGGTACAGGCCACGCTTTTTCAGTTCCGGCACGATCAGTTCGGCGAAATCGTCCAGCGTACCCGGGCTGATGAGCGGATTGAGCATGTAGCCGCTCGTCGTCGATTGCCGCGCATGCTCCGCGAGCTGGTCGGCGACTTCGTCAGGCGAGCCGACGAGAATCAGGTCGGTGCCGCGCGTGACATTCGCGAACTTGCGCCGCACGTCGCCGGCGGTGAGCGGCTTGCCGCTGCCGTCCGGCCGCACCACGTAGGACGTGAGCCCTTCCGTTTGCGTCGTCAACGGCTCGTCGTCTGCATAGCGATCGATGTCGATTCCGGTATCGCCCGCATAGCTGACGAGTTGAGCCTGCAGGTGATAGTGCTGCTGCAGCGCGTGGTACTTCTCCTTCGCGTCGGCCGACGAACGCGCCGTCACGATCCGCAGCACCGTGAGCGCCTTCACATCCTCCGCTGCCCGGCCGTTTTCGACCGCCAGCCGCCGGATTTCATCGAGGCCGGCGCGTATCTCGTGCGGATTCGACTTCGCGACGAACACCACTTCCGCGTGCTTTGCCGCGAATTCGCGCCCACGCCCCGACCAGCCGGCCTGGATCAGCACCGGCGAGCGCTGCGGCGACGGCGCGCAGACGTGCGGGCCATGCACGCGATAATGCGGGCCCACGTGCGCGATCGACCGCACACGGTCGCCGCGCGCGTAGCGCGGCTCGCGCTTGTCGGCGACGACCGCGTCGTCCGCCCAGCTCCCTTCCCACAGCTTGTACACGACGTCGAGAAACTCCTCCGCACGGGCGTAGCGTTCGTCGTGGCCGATCATCCGGTCGAGCCCGAAGTTGCGCGCCGCGCTCGTCAGGTAGGAAGTCACGATGTTCCAGCCGATCCGGCCGTTGCTCAGGTGGTCGAGCGTGCTGAAGCGCCGCGCGAGCGCGAATGGATGTTCATACGTCGTGCTCGCGGTCACGCCGAATGCGAGCCTCTCGGTCTGCGCGACGAGCGCCGGGATCAGCATCATCGGATCGTTCGCGGGCGACTCCACCGCCCACTGGATCGCCGCATCGGCCGACCCGCCATAGACGTCATACAGACCGAGCACGTCCGCGAAGAACAGCATGTCGAGATCGGCCTGCTCGGCCGTGCGGGCGAGGTTCGACCAGAACGCGAGCGTATTCGCACCGAGCCGTTCGTCGGCGGGATGGGTCCACAGGCTCGGCGCGCCGCCGCAGCCGACGCTGGCCTGTTCATAAAGGGAAAACAGCAAGGGGCGAGGATCGGACATCGTCGTGTTCAGTGCAAAAGCAGGAATCAGTTGGGTGCCGCCCATGCGCCGGACGATGCGCCGCGGCGCCGTGCGGGCATGCGATCGTCGGGCTCGCGCGTCAGGTAGCGGTTGAGGTGTTTCTCGAGACGGGCGGCGGGAATCGTCAGCAGCGCGACCAGCACGACATAGACGATCGCCGCGCCGGCCAGCGGCTCATACGCTCGCAAAGTTTCGAAACGAAGCGTATTGGCCGTCCCCATCACGTCGAACACCGTGACGGTCGAAGCGAGGACGGTCGATTTCAGCAGCAGGATCGCTTCGCCGGTGAGCGCCGGCAGCGCGAGTCGCCACGCACGCGGACCGACGATACGGCGCAGTACACCCGCCCGCGTCATTCCGTATGCATAGCCGGCCTCGATTTCGCCGGCCGGCACCCCGGCAATCGCGCCGCGCAGGATCGTCGCGACATACGCGCCCTCGTTCACGCTCAACGCGACGACGGCGTACCAGAACGCGTCCCGCAACAGCGGCGACGCCCAGCTGTCGCGCATCCATTCGCGCGGGACGATCTGGCCGAAGCCGTAATACAGCAGATAAAGCTGCACCAGCAGCGGTGTACCGCGAACCAGCATGATCCAGCCGCGCGCGGACCAGCGGTAGGGTGCGTGACGCGAACTCGCCGCAAGCGCGAGCGGAATGCCGATCACCACGCTGGCAATACCCGACAACAGCAGCAACGCCAGGGTCGTCGGCACCGCGGCGAGCAGCTTCGGCATCACCGTGTCGAGCAGGAACGTCAGCGAAAAATTCATGCGCAGGCGCGCCTCGTACCACGATTCACGTAACGTTCGAGCATCGCGAAAAGGCCCGTTGACGCGACGCTCAACAACAGGAACAGCGCGGCCGTGACCAGGTAAAAGAAAACGTAATGCCGCGTCGCGCCGGCGGCGAGCTGGCTCGCCTTCAGCAGATCCGTGAAAGACCCGAGCACGCTGATGAACGACGCATCCTTGGTCGCGTTCAGCCACACGTTGCCGACGCCAGGCAGCGCGAGCCGCGCCGCAACCGGAAGCCGGACGCGGGTCAAGGTTTGCCACGGGCTCATTCCGTACGCGTGCGCGGCCTCGATATGCCCGACCGGTACGTTGACGAGCGCCGCGCGGAAGATATCGGTCAGATAGGCGCCCTGGATGAAGCCGAGCGACAACGCGGCCACGATGAACGGATCGAATGCGAAGCCGTCGGGCACCAGACCGCTGCTGTGCAAGGCGGACTCGAGCGCAGGTGCGACTGCATAGAACGCGAGCAGCAGGCACAACAGTTCGGGCAGGGCGCGCACGAGTGTCGTGTAAAGCCGTGCCAGCCACGCGAGCGGGGCGTGCCGCGACAGCTTGCCGAGCGCGCCCGCGATGCCGAGCAGCGTCCCGGCGCAGAACGACGCTGACGCGACGCCGAGCGTCAGTGCGAACGCGCCGGCGAAGATTCGCCCGTAACCGCCGTCGCCGAACGCAAGCAATGCCAGCAGCGAATCGTCCGCGGCCATCGACTCAACGCCCCTTCTCGATCGTACCCTTCAGGTTCGGATAGCGTGCGGTGATCGCATCCCACGTGCCGTCCTGCTGCAGTTGCGCGATCACGGTCGACAACCGACCGCGCAATGCATCGCCTTGACGCACGCCCGCGCCGATGCCGAGACCCAGCACGGGGTTGTCCGCACAGGTGGCCTTGACCTCGAAATCCTTCCCGTCACGCGACGACAGGAAGGCCGTAAACAAGCCCTTCGCTTCCTGCACGTAATCGACACGGCCCGAGACCAGGTCCGCGAGCGCGTTGTCGAATTTGTCGAACGCCTTGATCTGGGCGTCGCGCTTGAAACGTGCATCGAGGAACGCCGAGAAGTTCGTGCCCGCCTCCACGCCGATCACGCGATCCTTGAAGGTTGCCGGCGCTGCGCAATCGACGCGGCGCCGATCGCTTTTCGCGCCGACGAAAACCGTCGGCGACTCATAGTAGGCACGACTGAAGTCGATCGCCTTCTGCCGTTCGCCGGTGACCGTCATCGACGACCAGATCACGTCGATCTTGCGGTTCTGCAGCGCGGGGATCAGCCCGTCCCATGCGATGTCGGTGAGTTCGCAGCGTACATTGAGCTTGCTGCATGCCGCGTCGAGCAGGTCGACCTCCCAGCCCTTCCACTTGCCGGATGCATCCTTCGAGAAGAACGGCGGGTACGACTCGGCGTCGATGCCGACGCGCAGCGTCGGTTGCGCCGCGTGGGCGGCTGGCAAAAGGCCGATTACGAACAGCGCGGCCGCGGCGCGGCGGACCGTTGAGGGCATCAAGCGATTCATTTGGCAGACTTCTCGGATAACGTCGACATCGCCGGTGTCGCACCGGCATCGGGATGCGTGACTTTAGTGCCTGCCGAAGCGTGTACCAAATGGTTATTTTTTCGATGGATATCTGATCGCGCGATATGGCGGAATGGCGCACCGTCGAACGCGCCCCACGGTGCATCGTTCCACTGTCCGGCCGCTCACGCCTGCGCTGTTTCGCGCTGCACCGCCGGCAGCTCCAGATTCGCGCGGAAATCGCCGCCCACGTAGTCGGTATCGAGCAGATCGCGACGGCGCAGCTCGGGCAGCAACCCGTTGAGCAGCAGGTCTTCCTGGTCCGGCTGGCCGAGCCCGTGCAACGACAGCACGTCGACAAGCCCCGCGCGATAGCGCGTTTCGATCGCGTCGGCGAGCTCTTCCGGCGTGCCGGCGACGGACCAGTGGCCAGTCTCCTGCGCACGGATGATCAGCTCGCGCAGCGTCAGCCGCTATCGCGCGCAGATAACGAATCCCGTGTGCGTCGCGCAACCCTCGGCATCCCGTCCGAAACGCGGGTCACTGACGAGAAAGGCCAGTCAGGGCGACCCGACCGGCCTTTGCCTTTCTCATTGCGCCGCGCCGACGCGGGCGCGGGCGCGAACCGATTCAACCGTGGAACACGAGCAGCACCAACGGCATCGTGACGGCCGCAAGCGCGGTCTGCACGGTGATGATCCCGGCGGACAAGCGATGATCGCCGCCGAGCAGCTTCGCCATGATGTACGCGGACGGTGTGCACGGCAGCGAATTGAACAACACGATCGTCGTGAGTGCCGGGCCCCGGATGCCGAGGCTGAAGCCGATCCAGAAGGTCAGCAGGGGCACGAGCAGCAATTTGATCACCGACGACTGGAACACGGGGCCGCGCGCTGCCTTCGCGGCCTTCACGTCGAGACCTGCTCCCACGGCGAGCAGCCCGAGCGGGAGCGATGCGGCGCCGAGAATCGACAGCACGCTCGACAGTACGCCCGGCAAGGGCAGGCCGCCGAGATTGAACGCGGCGCCGAACACGACCGACATGATCACCGGGTTTCTCAGCAATGCGCCGCCGATCTGCCGCGCCGACGGCGCACCGCCGCTGCCGTGACGCATCAGGATGATGATCGACGCGACGTTCAGCAACGGGATCGCGACTGCGATGCTGATCGACGTGAGCGTGAGACCCACGCTTCCGTACAACGCGGCGGCGGCGGCAACACCCACATACGTATTGGGTCGCAGCGCCCCCTGGATCACCGACGAAAACACAGCCCCCGACTGCCGGCTCCACGCTCGCCATGCATAGAGCAGCGCCGCGCTCGCGACCACCGCGCCGAGGATGGCGACCGCGATCGGCCGCACCGGAAACTGCGTCAGATTGGCTTTCGCGACCTGACTGAACATCAGCGCGGGAAACATGTAGTAGTAGTTCAGCGTTTCGCACGGCAGCCAGAATTCGTCCGGCAGCAGGCGGCGCTGCCGCAGCACGAATCCCGCCAGGATCAGCACGAAGATCGGAATGAGTGCGGCCAGGACATTCTGCATGGGCCGCTCCGTCACGCGAAGACCAGCGTCTTCGCGAGCACGACCGCGCCGTAGACGCCGATGAATGCCGTCATCGCGCGCTCGTACAGGGGTGCGCCTGCGCGCGCGAACAGCACGTTGCCGACCGCGAAATAGATCGCGACGGCCACGGGTGCCATCGCGACGCCCTGGACACTGAGCGCCGCCGGTCGCAGCAGCGCCAGCGTCCCGAGCTGGATCGCACCGAACAGCAGGTAATAGCGCGAGATCGCCGCGCGCACTGCGTGCTTGTCGTCGTACCGGCTGGCCGCATAGACGGCGAGCAACGCACCGCCCATGTTGGTGAGGCCGTGCACGACGCCCATCGCCCCGACATACAGCCGGCTGCGCGCGTGAACGAATTTGCGCAGCCCGGTCTGCAGACGCGATGAATAGCGCATCGCGGCGGCGCTCAGCATTGCAACGCCGATCAGCAGGTCGGCGCGCGCCTTCAGGTTCAAGCGCACCAGCATCGCAAGCGATACCAGCACCGCGATCGCGCAGATCACCATCGTGACCCGTTCGGCGGCCGGCACCGCACGTCGCCGCGCGAGCAGCGTTTCAGCGGTATTCGACGCCGGCCCGATCGTCGCAATGATGGTGGTCTTTGACATTTTTCTGATCCGATGAATTCGGTGCACAGAAATATGACAGAGCCGTGAAATTCTCAGAAAGAATTAAAAATTCGAAATCTAGATCCAAAAGTGATTTAGAAAACGCGCATCTTGTCCGACCGACTGACTGCGCATGGCCATTGCCACGTCCCATGGCCAAACGCACGTTTAACCGACAAATCGCGCTTCGACACCGCTTCGCACCACCAGGTCGAAGCGCTCCGGACGAATATGAAACACGGTGGATTCACACGTGCGACCGTCGGCCAGACGCGACGTGCGCCGCAACACGAGCAGCGGCGCCTGCTTTGCGGTCTTGAGCCTGACGGCGATATCGTCGGGCGCGGCCACGGCCGTCACCGACATGTCGGCGTCGGCAATGCGCCAACCGAGTACTTGCTCCAGCAGCTCGTAAGTCGGCAGGCTGTCGGCCCGCGCATAAGCGACGTCGCTCGCTTCGGGCAGCAGGCAGGTCTGCGCGAGCGCGATGGGCTCGTCGTCGACCCAGTGCAGGCGTTCGAGATAAACGCAGCGCGTGATGTCGGCGGCGAACGCGTGTCGCAGGCCGGGCGGCACGTCGCACTCCTCCATGCGCAGCAGTTCCATCCGTGCCTGTGCACCCTGTCCCGCGATCGAATCGTGCAGTCCACGCAGCACGTCCAGTCGATGCCGCAGCCGCTGCTTTGCGGCGAACGTGCCCTTGCCCTGCTTGCGCTCGACGATTCGCGCGTCGGTCAGCCGGTCGAGCGCGAGCCGGACGGTCACGCGACTCACCTGAAAACGCTCGCTCAATTGTGCCTCCGAGGGCAGCTTGCCGGTCGGCTCGTACGCGCCTTGCTCGATCTCGTCGCGCAGCGTCGTCGCGATCTGCTCGTAAAGCGACGTCGCGTCATCACGCAGCAGCGTCATCGAATCTTCCTCTCCGTGCTCGGCTCGCGCTATGCGCGAATCCTGATTTCGATATGAAAAGCAATTGGATCGCCCAACTTGTATTAATACGTATTATGACATCTCGATAGACGATCGGGCCTGCTGTCTCAGGGCCCGACGCACGGGGAGCATACCAGTGACCGAAAACGCAATCGGCGCGCCGCCGCTCGACAGCACGCACGCCAGCCGGCCGCCACCGGCCGGATCGCCGGCGACACGACACGCCGATCCGCACGCGACAGGCCGATCGCGTCGCGCGCACTGGCGTGCCGCGATCGGCTTCGCTGCAGCGTGGCTCGCGTTCTTCGCGATCGCATGGTGGCTGCCTGCCCCCGCGCATCTGTCCGCGGAAGGCAAGGCGACACTCGCGGTGGTTTCGTGGGTCGCGATCGTGTGGATCACCGACGCGGTTCCGGTTGGCGTGAGCGGCATCCTGCTGCCGATGCTGCTCGTGCTGTCGCACGCGAGCCCGTCGTTTCCGAAGGCGGCCGGCGGCTTCGCCGCGCCCGTCGTGTTCCTGTGCCTCGCCGCGTTCCTGTTCTCCGCGATCATGCAGGCGTGTGGACTCGACCGCCGCATCGCCCTGTTGCTCCTCGACCGCCTGAAGGTGCGAACCGCCAACGGCGTGATCTGGGCCATGTTCGCGGTGAATTGCGTGATGGCGCTCGTCGTGCCGGCCGCGAATGCACGGGCCGCGACGCTGCTGCCCGTCACGAACGGGATCGTCCGGCTGTTCGGCGAGTCGCCGCGCGAGCGTGCCGCACGCAAGGCAATCGTGATCCAGACGCTCGTCTACGGCGCGATGATCAGTGGCATGTGCATCCTGACGGCCCACCTGCCGAACATGGTCGTGTCCGGGCTGCTCGAGAAACAGCTCGGCATCCGGATCTCGTATCTGACCTGGCTCAAGCTCCAGTGGCCGTACCTCGGGATGTTCGCGATCACGCAAGCCTGGGTGCAATTCCATTTCCGCTCGCGCGCCGTCGCGATTCCGGGTGGCCCAGGCGCAATCGCGGCAATGCGCGGTGCTCAGCCGAGCGCGACGCGCAACGACTGGGCCGTGCTCATGCTGTTGGCCGCCGTCGCCGTATTGTGGGCGACCGAGCCGCTGCATCACCTGCCGTCGGAAATCGTCGCGCTGATCGCGCTGGCGCTGCTGTTCGCGCCGGGCGTGCTGCGCTTCGGCTGGGCGGAAGTCGAACAGCGCACGATCTGGGGCACGCTGTTCCTGCTGGCCGGCGCGCTGTCGCTGTCGTCGGCGATCAGCGCGTCGGGGCTCGCGAGCTGGGCCGCCGATCACATCTATGTCGCCGCGCGCGGTCACGGCTGGTGGTTGGCGATCGCGATCGTGATGCTCGGTACGCACGTGATCCGCATCGGCATGCTGTCCAACGTCGCGGCCGTCACGATGATCGCGCCGATCGCGCTCGCACTCGCGCCGCGTCTCGGGCTGCATCCAGTCGCCTTCACGATGCTCGTCAGCGATACCGACAGTTTCGCCTATCTGCTGCCCACGCAGATCACCGCGGGCGTCATCGCGTACAGCAGCGGCGCGTTCTCGACGGCCGACTACGCGAAGGTCGGCGCGGTGTCCGTGCTGATCGCGATCGTCTACGGCCTCTGCGTGATTGCACCGTGGTACGCGTACATGGGCCTCCCCGTCTGGGACCCGGGCGCGCCCTGGCCGTTCGCGCATTGAAGCGCTCGATTTCCCTCGCCATTTCTTCTGGATTGACCATGAACGAATCCAACGACGCCCTCGATACCGTCGACGCCCGCGCCGCCGCGCTGCGCGACCGCCTGGGCCCGCACGTCGCACCCGAAGGCCTGTATGAGCGCCACAAACGCCTGCCGTTCGCCGGACGCGTGCGCTGCAACGTTGCACGGCTCGAAGCCGGCGCATGGAGCGAGATCGTGCTCGATTACGAAGTCGGCTCGTCGGGCATCGCCGACGGCGGCTGGCTGAAGGCCACCTTCAAGTTCTATTCGGATTGGGCGCTGTTCCAGACCAGCGATCCGAGCGCCGCGAACTACATCAGTGCCGAATACCATGCTGCACCGCCCGTGCCGGGCCAGAGCCCGGCCACCGTGCAGGCGCTGAACGTGCGCTTCGACCAGAAGGGACACGAGCGGCCGTTCCAGAAGGCCGTGATCGTCGACATCGTCGACGGTTACGTGAATGCCGGCGACCGGATCGTGATCCGGCTCGGCGATCGTCGTCGCGGCCCCGGCACGCGTGTGCAGACCTTCGCCGAGGACAACTTCCGGTTCCGGCTCTACGTCGATCCGCTCGGTACGTCGCGCTTCGTCGCTGTGCCCGGAGACATCTCGATTGACATCCGTGCCGGCGCACCTTCCGACGTACTCCTGAATGGCCCGCGCTTCGTGCGGCCCGGCACGCGCGCGCCATTCCGGCTATCGCTGCAGGACCGCTGGGGCAATGCGTGCCGAGACGCAGGCAGCACCGCACGCGTCGTCGCATACGACGTACGCGGCGAAGCCGTCTACCGACGCGAGCACGCGCTGCCCGATGCCGGGCTCGCGACCTGCGCGGTCGACGACCTGCCGGTCGATGCCGGCACGCTGCGCATCGTGGCCGACATCCCCGCCCGCCCGGACGTGCGCGCGGCCGAAGCGTGGCTCACGAGCGACGCGTCGCTGCCTGCGCCCCGTGCGTTGTACGCCGACCTGCACGTCCACGCCCACGATACGGTCGGCACCAACAGCCCGGCGTACAACGCGCGCTACGCACGCGACATCGGCGGCATCGACGTGCTCGGCTATACGGCGAACGATTTCCAGATCACCGACGAGAACTGGCAACTCGGGGTGGAGGCGGTCGAGCAGTTCAACGATCCGGGCCGCTTCGTCGTCTATCCGGTGCAGGAATGGTGCGGCAGTTCGACCGCGGGCGGCGACCACAATGTCGTCTTTCTCGGCGACGCGCGGCCGGATTTCCCGTACAACGCGCGCGGCGAGCACAACCGCACGCTGGTCTGGAACGAGGACATGAAGGGCAATGCGGTCGAGCTCGGCCGCTGGCCCGTCGAGGAACTGTGGGACGCGTATGCGGACAATCCCGCGCACCATCTGGTGATGCCGCACGTGGGTGGCCGCCGCTATATCCCCGACTGGCACCATCCCGAGCTCGAACGGCTCGTCGAGATCGCGTCGTCGTGGGGACACTTCGGCTGGCTTTACCAGGACGTGATCGCGCGCGGCTATCGGCTCGGCGTGGCGGCCAGCGGCGACGAGCATCGCGGCCGGCCCGGCGGTGGCGCGCCCGGCGTACAGGTGTTCGGCGTGCGTGGCGGCCTGACCGGCGTGCTGGCCGAATCCCTCGACCGCCGCAGCATCGGCGAGGCGCTTCGCGCCCGTCATACCTGGGCGACGACGGGAGAGCACACTGCACTGCTCGTTCAATGCGGCGAATACCGGCAAGGCGATGCGTTCCGGCATCGCGGGCCAGCCACGCTCGATTACCGCCTGCTCGGCAATGCAGGCTGGGAATACGTGGCGGCATACGACCATACCGGCGTGATCTGGGAACGCGATCTTCACGCGGAGCTGGGATACGCGCAGCGGCACATCCGGATTCGCTGGGGAGGTGCACGCATTCGCGATCGCTATCGATGGGCCTCCTGGCGCGGCACGATCCGAGTTCTGAACGGCACGATCCACAATTTCAGATCAACCGGTTTCGAACACCTCGAGGAGGCGGCCTGGCGTTCCGGGACGACCGACATTGGCTTCGCAAGCGATACGTACGGCGATGCCGACAGCGTCGAGATCGAAGTGGGCGGCCTGGCCCATGCCACGATCGTCGTCGAAGGCACCATTGACGGTTTCGTCAAGGTCGGCGATCCGCTGGCCGGCAATCCGTTTGCGCATGCGCCGACGTTCCGTCATGAGATTCGTGGTGCGGATCTGCTGGCAGCAGGCGCCGCGACGCACCAGCTCGGTGGCACCGAGCTGTTTCTCGCAATCGAACGGCTGACTGAGCAGACCTTGCCGACGGACCTCTCGGGAAGCATCGAGATCGACCCGGCCAACGCCTCGTTCGGCCACCGCCCCGTGTATTTCTTCGGGCGGCAACGCGATGATGCGAAGGTCTGGTCTTCGGCGCAGTTCATTACGTTCGAAGATTGAGCGCGTCCGACTTGCCCCACCTTGTCACCGGGATCTTTCGACGGCCTTTCCGACGATCGCCCGGTGACGATCGCGGCAGCAAGCCGTCGAATATTCTCATCACTTCGAGCGCTTCCTGATCACCCAAAGCAGCGTTGCCTGCGCGGGTTCCCCGCCATCACCACCGCGCCGAACGCGCTCATGGGCCCTCCAATCCCTAGGGAAAATCCTGAGACATCCTTACAGCGATTTACCTGATGATTCATGGAAGCGTCATGTTTCAACGATTCCGACGTCCGCCAAGCTTTCAATCCGTGGCATGCAGACGAAGCCGCCGCGCGGCAAATGCGCTGACCGAAACCTGAAACGGCAGCTGCTGGCGAATCGTCAGGTGTTCAATACTTTCAACAACCCGGTCGAGAGTAATCGTGAGATTCCGTGGCCCGCTGGTGCGGTGGAGACGAGGCGATGCGCGAAACCTGCGCGCCGCGATCGCGTCCTCCGACGACAGTGGCGGCGGGCAAAGCCCTCGCCTGCCTCTGTCGATCTACACCATCCTGTCCCGCCGCTCCGTTCGCCGCCACAACGCCGTCGCCGCGCGTGCGTACGTCGCGATCCACACCGACGACGTGGCATCGCTGCTGCCTTAGCGCCCCGCCTCTTTCCCTGACTCCGTTCGACCCAATCGCCGTGTCGCCCGACCGGTGAAGGGATCGGCTCGCGCTTCGTGTTCCGCGCGAGCCGGCTCGCCGTCAAATGGACTCCTGATCGTTGTGCACCGCGTTCGCTCACTGCGAGCGTTGGCTGCGCACGCACGCTTCATCCGATGAACCATCGCGCAACGACCCGCACCCAGCGGATCGACACGCGCACCGAAATGGAAGACTCCATCATGCGAATCCGCACGCTTCGCCGCGCCCTTGCAACCGCTGCCCTCCTGTCGGCCGCAGCGGCCGCCGGCACGACCGCCCACGCGGCCGGCGAACTGAACATCTACAACTGGTCCGACTACATCGCGCCGGACACGATCCCGACCTTCCAGAAGCAGACGGGCCTCCACGTCCGCTACGACAACTACGACAGCGACGACACGCTGCAGGCAAAACTGATGTCGGGGAATTCCGGCTACGACATCGTCGTGCCGACGTCGAACTACATGGCCAAGCAAATCCAGGCGAGCGTCTACCAGCCGCTCGACAAGTCGAAGCTGCCGAATCTCGCGAACCTCGATCCGCTGCTGATGAAGATGGTCGCCGATGCCGATCCGGGCAACCGGTACGGCGTGCCGTGGGCGTATGGCACCGACGGCATCGGGTACAACGTGCAGGCCGTGAAGAAGGCGCTCGGCGACAAGGCACCGGTCGACAGCTGGGCGCTGGTGTTCGACCCGGCCAACATGGCGAAGCTGAAGAGTTGCGGCGTGTCGTTCCTCGACCAGGCCGTCGACGTGTTCGCGGCCACGCTGCAGTACATGGGCAAGGATCCGAACAGCACGAACCCGGCCGACTACCGCGCCGCGTACGAGGTGCTGAAGAAGGTGCGTCCGTACATCACGCAGTTCAACTCGTCGGGCTACATCAATGATCTCGCGAACAACGACCTGTGCGTGGCGTTCGGCTATTCGGGCGACGTCGGCATCGCGCACCGCCGTGCCGCCGAAGCGAAGCGCCCGTACGAGATCGGCTTCGCGAACCCGAAGGAAGGCGGCCTGCTGTGGTTCGACATGATGGTGATCCCGAAGGACGCGCCGAATCGCGACGCCGCGCTGAAGTGGATCAACTACGTGCAGGATCCGAAGGTCAACGCCGGCATCACCAACGCAGTGTTCTATCCGACCGCGAACAAGGCCGCGCGCCAGTACGTGAAGCCCGCGATCGCGCGCGATACGTCGGTGTACCCGCCTGACGAGGTACTGAGCAAAATGACGCTGCTCAAGCCGATGCCGCCGGAGATTCGCCGGCTGCAGAACCGGCTGTGGGCGCAGTTGAAGACGGGCCGCTGAACCGCGCGATGCAGTCACGAATCGTGCCGCCGGCGGCTTGCTCGCGCGGGCGGCACGTCGTCGCATCGAAACCGGTCACATCGCTTGCCGAGGCGCCGACCCTGCCACGCGAGCATCGCAACGACCGTAGTCGAACCGGCCGCGCGAATTATCGCAGCGCCTGCTCCGCAGAGAATGCGTCGTCCACGAAGCGGATCACATCACCGAGCGACGACGTGCACATCGCCCCCGCCGCAAGCTCGCGAAACGCACCGTCCGGCCCGAAGCAGATGAGCGGCTTGCGCCAGCGCCGCGCGAGCGCGATCTCCTCGGCCGTGCCGTGGCCGCCCGGCAGCGCAACGATCAGGTCGCTGCTCAGCACGTTCACGTAATTGCGGTTGATCGTATCCGGAGCGGCGTCCGGCTCCCGGCGCGGCAGCGGCGTGAGGATCGGGATGTCGACGAACGGATGCGGATAGCCGTCGAGCGGCACGAAGCCCGCGAGCGGATCGGCCTGCGTCGGCAGGATGCCGATCGACCGGCCGGCCCGCCCCGGCACGCCGGCGAACGCGCGCGCGACCGCCAGCATCACGCCCTGCCCGCCGCCCGTCAGCAGGTTGAAACCGGCCTGCGCGAGCCAGGTGCCGAGCGGCTCCGAAAACGCGAGCCACGGCTCCTTGCCGGAGCCCATCACGCCGATCGTCTTGTTCTTCTGTTGCATCGTGGTTATGAGTGAGGTCGTTGGGTGGCGCGCGATCGGCGCGCTCATTCGAGCTCGACGCCCTTGAGCTCGGGAATCAGGAACAGCGTCGCGACCATGTCGAGCACGTAGAGGCCGGCGAGCAGCGCGATGGCCGTCTGGAACGAGTAGTGCGCGGCCAGCGCGCCGACCGCGACCGGGCCGAAACCGCCGACCGCGCGGCCGATATTCCATAGCACGTTCTGCGCGGTGGCGCGTGCGGCCGTCGGATAGCCTTCCGACATCAGCGTCCCGTAGCCGCCGACCATCCCGTTGACGAACATGCCCATCAGCGCACCGGCCCACAGCATCGCGGTCGGGTCCGACAGCCGCGCATACGCGATGACCGTCACGACCGCGCCGATCTGGTACAGCAGGAACGTCGGCTTGCGCCCGATGCGGTCGGCCAGCTGCCCGAACACCCAGACGCCGATCATCATCCCGACGACCGTCGCCGCCGTCCACAGCCCCGACTTCGTCAGCGAGAAGCCCATCTGTTTCGACAGGAAAGTCGGCAGCCAGATCATGATCCCGTAGTAGCCGAAGTTCTGGACCGAACACAGGATCACGATGCCGACGCTCGTGCGCGCGGTGCGGCCGTCCGCGACGAGCAGGCGGAACGCGTTTGCCTTCGGCTGCGCTGCGCGCTGCACGAACGCTTCAGGCTCGTGCAGCTTGTTGCGCATCACCCACGCGAGCAGCGCGGGCAGCACGCCGACCACGAACATCCCGCGCCAGCCGATGTGCATCAGCAGGAACGGCGTCAGCAAGGCGGCCAGCAGTACACCGGCCTGCCAGCCGAGCGCGACGTAGCACGACACGCGTGCGCGTTTGCTGGCCGGCCACGCTTCCGCCGCGAGCGCCATGCCGATCCCGAACTCGCCACCCAGCCCGATGCCCGCGATGGTGCGGTACACGAGCAGATCCTCGAAGCCCTGTGCGAACGCGCACAGCCCGGTGAAGACCGCGAACAGCAGGATCGTCCAGGTCAGCACGCGCACCCGCCCGTACCGGTCGCTCAATGCACCGAACAGGATGCCGCCCGCGACGGCGCCGATCAGCGTCCACGTGACCAGCGCGCCGCCCTGACCGGGCGTCAGATGCAGCGCCGCCGTGATCGCCGGCAGCATGAAGCCGAGGATCAGCAGGTCGAAGCCGTCCATCGCATAGCCGATCGCCGATCCGGCCAGCGCTTTCCACGCGTACGCGCCGACCAGCTCCACGCGCGGGGCCGACGGGCCCTCGAGCGCCGAAGATTTGATGTTTGCTGCCATGGTGTCCTGCCACGATTGTCCGGCGACATTTTAAGGCCTGTGCCGGTGCCCGACGGGCCGGCAGACCCGCCGGCGACGAGGGTCCGCGTGCGCGTCGACACCCGCTGCGGGATGGCGAGCGGGAATCTGCGGGCAATGAAAGGGGGAAAAACGGCGATCCGGTGTCGGCGGCGAGGCCGGCGATGCCGCGGTCAGGCCGGACACCGAATGAAAAGCAGCATGCTGGCGGAGTGTTGCCGTCCGGCCCGCTCGCGCGAACCGGACGGCGCCGGGTGGCCTGGCGGCCCGGCCGGCTTCAGCCTTGATCGTCTCCGGGCCACCAGGTCTTGGCCTCGCGGTCGACGGCGAGCGTATCGAGATCCTTGCCTTCGAGCCATTTCGGGCGCGGGCCGCGGCCCGACCATGAGCGGCCGGTCGTCGGATCGTAGTACTTGGCAGGCGCCTTGCGTTTTCGCTGGACGATGTAGCCAAGCGCGCTCAGCACTTCCTGCTGCGAAATTCCCAAAAGCTCGACCTGTTCCTTGAATGCCGCGAGCGCGGCCTGCTTCTCCTTCTGCTTCGCATCCGACAGCTTGATATTCAGGTCCCGAAGTTGTGCTTCGAGTTCCTGCAGGGCCTGGGTCATGTATTCATCCTCTTTGGGCATGTTTTCGCAAAAAGCTCCGATGGCGGAACCTACCACGAAGTTCCGCCGATGGGGGCTGTCAAATGGGTGAATCGGTTGCCTGAGCCGGCGTGGCTTGCGCGATACGCACTAAACGACGTCGCGCGTCAATCAATGACAGCCAGGACCGGGCCGGCAACGCGCAGCCCGCCATGGACGAAGGCACGGCGAACGGCTGCGGCAAGTAAGCGCCGCACCTGGCGGGCGCGGCATGGCGCGAATGATAGCAGTGCTGTGCGCCGTTTTTGCAGAAGGCGCAGAAGGCGCCGGCCGGCGTCGATGCGGATACGCCCGATTACTGGCCGACGTCGCAGGTGTCCCACGCGATCCGGTCGAACAGCGCGCGCAGCTTCGCGCCGCGCGCCGCGTTCAGCGCGGCCGCATGCGCGACGCGCCCGGCGAGATGCGCGCGGAAATCCGGATGCGCATCGCGATTCTGCGACGCCGGGCCGCTCCGGATGCAGTTGGTCAGGATGGCCTTCAGGCGATCGAACGCATCGCGCGCCAGGTTCGGATGACGATTGACGACCACGCCGGCCAGTTGCTGCCGCGTGCCGCGCCGCATCACGCGCGTCTTGCGCAGTTGCAGCGCAAAGCCTTCCTCGAGCGCGATCGCGGCGACCCGGACCTGCAGCCGTTCGACGTCGCGCGCCAGCGTGCCGCCGCCGGAAAAGGCGAGATCGTCGGCATAGCGCGTGTAGGTTGCACCGAGCGAACGCGCGAGCGCGGCGAGCCGCATGTCGAACCGGAACGCGCTCAGGTTCGCCAGCGCCGGCGACGTCGGGGCGCCCTGCGGCAGATGCCGTTCGCGATAACGCTGGCGGCCGATCCAGTCGAACCGGTCGCGCAGGTCCGGCGCGAGCAGCCGTGCGGACGGCACGCGGTTGGTGCACAGCCCGGTGAGCGTACGCGCGACTTCGGCCGGATACCCGAGCGTGACGAACAGCGCGTGCACGCGTGCAGCGCGTATCGATACGAAGAAATCCGCCAGATCGAAACGGACGACGACATCGCGATCCGCATGGGGTGCCGCGAACGACACGATTCCGTGCCCCTTGCGAAAACCGTGTACCGCACCGTGCGGCGCGATGCGATCGAGCAGCCCGTGCAGGATGCGGCGCTGCGCTTCGCGCAGCCGGCCTTTCGGGATTTCGACGAGGCGGCTGCCGCCGCTGCGCTTGTCGTGCGCCACGTACGTGTAGTGATGCAGCGGCGTGGCGCTGCCGCGCGCGTCGACGCGCCAGTGGTCGGACAGCCAGTCGAGCGCCGGCGGGCTCACGTCGAGCCAGTCGGCAAGATCGCCGGGTGTCGCCCATTGCGGCACGTCGCAGCCGGCGAGCGGCTCCGGCAACGGCCGCTGGACCGGGGGCCGCCGCACGACGCGGATCACGGTCGGCCGATCATCGCGATACCAGGCGCGCACGAACGCGGCCGCATCGGCCAGAACCGCCGCCAGCACGTCGATGTCGACGTCGTCCCAGTTCGCGCCGAAGCGGGCGAGCGCGGCGTCCGCACATTCGTGCGCCCACGGCTGCGCATCGCCGAGCACGGCAGCCATACGCGCGATGACGCCGCCGCGCTCGGGCGACCCGGCGAGCATCGCCTCGGCAATCGTGCGGGTGGTATCGCGCAGGGATGAATGCATGGAGAAAGATAGGCGGGACGATGAGCCAACGTGACTGGTGCTGCGAGGGGAGGCGTTACGCAACGCGCAACCCGGCCCCTTGCGACGCATCGGGGTGTCAATTTCATCCACGGGGTAGCCCCGTAGTCCTGGAACATCGGCTGCCTGTTCCGGGCATGTGCTTGACCCACCGGCCCGCGATGCGACTTTAATGGCCGCGAACGCGGCGTGTCAAACCGGGTGGCGATCCGGCGCCGCCGCGGCGCGCCGGATCGCGACGCGCAACCTACGCGTGCCGGGAAAACAGCTCGCGGTAAGCGATCGGCGCGACGCCGACGCCGGCCATGTTGTTCAGCATCGTGGCCCAGGTCGCGTTGTCGACGCTGACCGGAAACGATCGCACACGGTTGGCGAGCAGCCAGAAAGTGCGCGTCATGCCGTTGCTCATCGCGACTTCGTACCCGCTTCCCTCGAGCCAGTAGCCGACCGGCGGCAGTTCCACCGGTGCGAGGCGGCCGGCCCGGAACGCGGCGGCGGCCGACGCGTATTTGCTGTCGAGCGGCATGACGCGGCGCGGCACGCAGTCCTGCGAATTCAGTTGCGGAAACGCCGGGCTCGTGCCGAGCCACAGGCCGTAGAACTTCTGAGCGTCGAGATGCACGACGAAGCGCTCCGTCTCGGCGGGCGTTGCCGCCATGTAGCAGTCGGCCTGGCCCGGAACGGCAACGCGCCACATCGCGCGCTGGGCGCTCAGGTCGACCAGTTCGCTCGGCAGCGGCCGCGGCTGGATGGGAGACGGACGTCCCGCTTCGCGCAGGTCGCGTGCGCGATCGAGTCCGATACGAAGACGTGTCAGCATGGGCCCTCTCTTTCTCTCGTAATTTGTTCGAATGCGTCAGAGGGTGGGCGATTACATCCTCACGTGTTTGCAATCCGTGGGCCCGGTGTCCTGACGCTCCCGGTCTGTTCGGGAACTGGCGCAGTGTAGCGTCTTTCCGGGTCGGCACGAATCAACCCGACCGGCGCCGACTGCAGCATCGACGGACGTGCGCTGCGCAGTTCGCGCACTGGACGAACCACGCGCCCGAACACTCGAACCCTCATGAACGCCCATGCGCTTCGCCCGCCACACCATCAACCATCGAATCAATATTCATCGCCGATCATTTAAATATCGAAATAATCAAAAAACAAAAACAACAGCCAGCAGAATTCAAGAAAATCAAATTCAAACAAAAATTATCGAATGCGATTAACGATAAATTAATACGATTGGCGCCCTCAAAATCAAATAAATAGTCTGTGTTGTGCGCCGCAACACCGTGATTCAAAGATCAACGAGATACGGAGGCGCAGCATGAATCACTTCATTCATGCTTGGTCGCAGAGTTTCCCCTTATCAGGCCACCGTTGATTTCCAGACACTTGTGAATCAGCAATCCGGAAAGACAGTCACGTCTTCCCGGGCGTGACCGACGTCGTCAGATCGCATTAATTCATTCGATACCAAAGGAAAGTCATGAAGAAGATTGCAACCGTGCTGTTTTCAGCACTGATGCTCGCCTCCACGTGCGCGTCCGCACAGGCGCTTTGCAAAGCCGGCAAGATCGACAAGATCGAAACCGACACCACCGGCAACCTGCTGGTAACCATTAACGACGGCGTCTACTCGTTCAGTGCCAAGGAAGTTTATTCGATTATTTACCAGGCCTATTCAGAGAACAGGAATCTGTTTATCTATGGAAACAATTGTTCGAATGGCTCGCCGGCAACCCGCTTTGCCATTCGTTAATCGACCTTAAACGCTCGACGATTATCAATGCGTGGAGCCCGGCGCTGGGTTGACGTTCCGAATCCAGCGCCACCGCGGGCTGTGGTGTCGGCGCTGCGCGTCATGACACCGGCATGCCCGCGGGCCGCGTCGGCCGTGAAAGATGACTGGCGGAGCACCGCCAGCCAGTAGTTCGCCATGCAACTCGATGCCGGACATCACCGGCATGCGGACATCCGCAATCAAGAACGCGATGTCGCGAACGTGAGCGGAATCGAGAAGCGACAGCGCCGAATCGAATGTCTTCACGCGCCGTCCCGACGAACGCAGAAAGCCTGCGATCACGGAAACTACCGCAGAAACGGCGCCAGTGCGTCGGAAGCTTCGGAGAACCGCTGCTCGAGGAAGTCGAGCAAGGTGCGCACGCGTGGCGCCATATAAAGCGTTCGTTGAAAAAGCGCGTTCACCGGCACGTCCGGGCAGCGCCACTCCTGCAGGAGCAGCTTGAGCCGCCCGGCCTGAAGATCGGCGCCGATGTCCCAGATCGACTTCATCGCCACCCCGCGCCCCTCGATCGCCCATTCGCGGGCAAGCGAACCATCATTGGTCTGACGTGAACTGTCGAGCGGCGCGGTGAACAACGCGGTCTCCCCGTCGCGCGCGAAACGCCAGTTGTTCGCCGCGCCGGCCGCCGAGGAAAGGACGATGCATCGGTGCTCACGCAAATCGTCGGGATGGCTCGGCATGCCGTGCTCGGCGATGTAGTCGGGCGACGCGCATAGCGCGCGGCGATTGTCGGCCATGCGCTTGGCGACCATCGAGCTGTCCGCCGGCAGGCCGAACCGGATTGCGAGATCGATATCGTCCTGCAGCAAGTGCGACAGCGAATCCGAGAGCACGAGCGTCAGCGTGACGTTCGGATGGCGTTCGTTGAATTCGTCGAGCCATCGACGCAGCACGGTGCGCCCGAAATCGGAGGTGGCCGATACGCGCAACGCCCCGCTCACCGATGCACGTCCGGCCTGCAACGCCGCGCGCGCATCTTCCAGCGTTTGCAGCGCATGCTGGCAGTGGACGAGATACATACGGCCTTCATCCGTGAGGCGCAGCTTGCGGGTCGAACGCTCGAACAGCTGCGTGTGGAGTTCTCCCTCGAGCTTGACGAGCCGGGCGCTCGCCGCTGCGGGGGACAGTCCGAGCTTTCTGCCGGCCGCCGAAAGACTGCCTTGGCCAGCTGCTTCGACGAAAAGGCGAATGTCACCGAGATTGTCCATGGTCGCGTCACGCGAAAGGAATGTTGGGTTGTGCCGCATGATGCCCCGTGGGGACCCGGGCATGGTAACGCGATGCGGACGGACGAAGGAAAGGCCGACCGGCAGGATCGGCCCCGGCCCGCTTACTTGGCGACCACGCCGAGCTGTTGCAGGAACGTCAGGTTGTCTTCGAGATGCCAGTTGTCGGTGATCTTGCCGTCATGAATGCGATAAATGTCCGTGGCGATGAAGTCGACCACCTGCCCCTTCCCCTGCACGCCGTTGAAGGTGCCGGTGAAATGACCGGTGAAATGCAGATGGGTGACGACGCGGTCGCCGGCGACGATCATCTGTTCGACTTCGGCGTGGACGTCCGGCACGGCACGATGGAAGCCCTTCGATGCAGCCAGCGGCCCGGCGATGCCCTGCAGCCGGCCGGCGGGCAACGTGCGGTCCGTGAAATCGGCCGCCAGCGCCTCGCGGGCCTGGGCCTCGTCGCCCGTGCTCCAGAAGGTATCGTAAAGGCGTGCCGCGCGGATCTGTTGCTCGGCCTGCTGCTTCGAGAGGCTCTTGTCGACGATCAGCGTTTTCGGCTGTACGAGATCGTCGCCGGTCGCGGCGGCGGCAGGCAACGCGGCAGCGGCGGTGGCGGCGGCCAGCGCGATGCGGGAAACGGCGGAAAGGACGGTGCGGGTTTTCATGGCAGGCTCCTTGAGTGTGTGCTCGATGCTCGATGAACGGATTGAATCCGGCAGAGGTGCGACTTGGGTGATTCAGGCTGGGAAACGGGCGGGGTGATTCGCTTGTGCGGTCTCGCGTCGATCAAGCCGGGACGCGAAAGCGGTCACCGCGATGGCCAGCAACGTCACGGCGGCGGCCACGAGCGGCAGCGTGTCGAGTGCGTGCCCGTGCGAAAGCGCCATGCCGCCGAGCCACGCACCCATCGCATTACCCACGTTGAACGCGCCGATGTTGAGCGTCGATGCGAGGTTCGGTGCGCTCGCGGCCTTGCTCAGCACGCGCATCTGCAGGCCCGGAACCGTCGCAAATGCCGCGACGCCCCAGACGAAGATCGTCAGGACCGATGCCACGGGGTGATGCATGGTGCGACTGAACATCACCATGATCGCGACGAGCACGACGAACACGCCCGTCAGCGTCCGCATCACACCGCGATCCGCAAGCTTGCCGCCGAGCGCGTTGCCGATGGCCAGACCGATGCCGAACAGCACGAGAATCTTCGTCACGCCGCTCGGCGCGAATCCGCTCGCCTGCTCGAGCACCGGGGTGATATAGGTGAACACCACGAACATGCCGCCGAAGCCGAGCACAGTCATCAGCAGCGCGAGCCACACCTGCGGGTGCTTGAGCACGCCGACTTCGTGCGCAAGGCTCGCGGATTGCGCTTCGTGCGTGTTCGGCACGAGCGCCACGAGGGCCAGCGCAGCAAGCACGCCCGCGCCGGCGACGGACCAGAATGCAGCACGCCAGCCGAGCATCTGGCCGATGAAGGTGCCGAGCGGCACGCCGAGCACGTTGGCGAGCGCGAGACCGGTAAACATCAACGCGACGGCACTCGCACGCTTGTCCTGCGGCACGAGCGATGCAGCGACGACCGACCCGATGCCGAAGAACGAACCATGCGCGAACGACGTGACGACGCGGGCGATCATGAGGCTCGTGTAACCCGGCGCGACCGCGCACAGAATATTGCCGACGATGAAGATCCCCATCAGCAGCAAAAGCGCCCACTTGCGCGGCATACGGCTCGTGAGAACGGCGAGCAGCGGCGCACCCACGGCGACGCCTAGCGCATAGCCGCTCACGAGCAGCCCCGCCGACGGGATGGAAACGGACAGCGACTGCGCGACATCGGGCAGGATGCCCATGATGACGAATTCCGTGGTACCGATCGCAAAAGCGCTCAGGGCCAGCGCGAGAATGGGAAGTGGCATGGCTATCTCCGGGAAGGCGGCGAAGCCGCAGTGGATGTGCAGCCATTCTGCTTGCCACCGTGCCGATTGATAATTGGCCTCCGTCTTGAATGATTTTCAATCCAGGCAAGAAAATCAGAAGAAGAGCGGCACGTGCCTGATCGCCCCAATCATTCTTCGCTGGTCAATGCGTCGATCAGCGCACGTATGCGCTCGAGCCTCGTGCGCGAGCCCGGCATCACGAGATTGACGGGTAGCGGCTCGGGGCGACAGGTCGGCAACACTTCCACGAGCGTGCCGCGGCGCAGGCGGGCTTTGGCGAGAAACTCGGGGAACTGTGCAAGGCCCGCACCAAGCGCGGCAGCTTCGGCGAGCGCTTCACCGTGGTTGATGTGGAAGCGGGCCTCGATGGTCAGCGCGACCGTTCGCCCGTGTTCGACGAACTCGAGTGGCCGATCGCGGCCCGTGGTCGGCATCCGAAACGCAATGAGGCGATGGTTCCGCAAATGGTCAACCGCACGAATCGTCGGATTGGCCGCCAGGTAATCCGGATGCGCGCACAGGATCAGCGCCTCTTCGCCGATGCGACGGGCGACAAGCGAAGCGTCGTCGAGCGCCTTCGCACGATCGCGCCGGTGCAAAGGCGCTCGGGCAGCCCGCTAGATCGTCTCGCTTTCGCGTACCGTAATCGCGCTTTGCAGTACAAACCGCGCAATGTCGTCCTTGCGCATGAACGCAACGCCCGGATGGCTCTTCGCATAACGCAGGAACGCATCCCATGCGCGCGTCATCTGCGGCGTGCCGCTGATACGGTCATGCGCACTGATCGACATCATGCGCCGACGCGTACCCGCTTCCTCGTACAACTGATCAAAATCGAACTTGATCTGTTCGAGGAACTTGTCCGGCGAGTAATTCCGGCCCTCCACCAGCAGGATGTCGTTATTGCGCAGCGTATACGGAATCACGACGAAATCCTTGCCGTTGACCTGCTCGATGAACGGCTCGTCGCGGCTCGTATCATCGATGTGATAGACGTAGCCCAGCTCCTGCAGCAGCGACAGCGTGTTCGGCCCGCGTCGCAGCCAGTTCGCGTTGTAGCCGATCGGACGTTGGCCCGTCACCGCCTCGACCATCGATCGCGCCTGGATCAGGAATTCGCGCTCCTGCGGTCGCGACATCGCATACTGCGAGTTCCACGTCGGCCCATGGCCCGACGCTTCGTGGCCGCGCGCCACGATTTCGCGCGCCACCTGCGGATGCCGCTTCGCCGCCTCGCCGATCATGTGCGCCGTCACCTTCACGTCATGACGATCCCACAGATCCAGCATTCGGGGAATGCCCTCGCGATACCCGTACGCAAACCACGCTTGCGCGGCAAGATCGGCGGGAACGCTCGCCGGGAAATCGACTTTCGGAAACGGATTGTCGGCGCCCTTCGGCGGCTGTCCACCCGCCTCGAACTGCATCGAGATCGAAATGACCAGCCGTGCACCGTTCGGCCAGAATTCACCCTGCACGGGCGCGGCTACCGGGTTCGATCGAGGGCTGCCCGTTTGCGCACCGGCCTGGGTGGATTGAAGCATCGCACCGACGGCGAACGCGCCTGCGCCGATTCCGGCCTTGGTCAGGAAGGAACGGCGCGCCGGTTGATCGGGCGCCTGCTCGGCCGGATCACGATCCACATGATCGATTTGAATTGCCATGGACAATCTCCTCATGACGCGCAAGCGCGTCTCTCGCACCGCAACGCGATGCGATGCGATGCGATGCGATGCGATGCGATGCGATGCATGATGACGAATGAACGGGTATTGAATGTCACGCAGATTCGTGCGCGTACAACCAATTTTCGGAAAACAATCTCGTTTCGAAAATGGGCCTTGAAATGAATAGACTTTCAATCCAGACCAAAAAAATCGGTGTTCCGTCCGGATTCGGCAAACCCGCTCGGTCTACCGCGCTTCAATGCCTCGATACCCTTCGATAAATGACGGTGAGCGCCATCGCTGCCGAAGCGCTCAGCGCCAGCAGCAAGGTCGGCGCCGTCGCATCGTGATGGCGATCCTTCAACCATCCGAACACGATCGGCCCTGCAAAATCTGTAAGGTTTCCGAAACAATTGATCGTCGCGATCCCCGCCGCCGCGGCCGCGCCGTCAAACGGAAGCGGCGCAGACGCTCATGCTCGCCAGCGCGCCCTCGATCATCCGGCGACGCACACGGCGCGCGGAATCCGGGCACGCGCGTACGGACAACCGCCGACGCATCGCGATTCGAACTTCAACCGATCGGGCCGCTACGCGATCGCACCGCCACCGTCGACCAGCACCGTCGAGCCGGTCGCGTACGGAGTCGACGCGAGGTAGAGCACTGCGTTCGCAACGTCCTCGGGTTGACCGACACGGCCGGCCGGCAAGCGCGCCGCAGCGCCTTCGTACATCCTGTCCCGCGCCTGCGCATCGAGCTTCGACCAGAGCGGCGTCGCGATCAGGCCCGGGGATACCGTATTCACCCGCACGGGCGAAAGCTCGAGCGCAAGCCCGCGCGCCAGCGATTCAAGCGCCGCGTTGATCGCGCCTTGCAGGACCGAGGTCTTGCTCGGCCGCACGCTCAGGAAGCCCGACACGAACGTCAGCGACCCGCCCTGCCGAATGCGTACGGCCCGCGCGACGCGATAGGCTCCCCAGAACTTGCTGTCCATCGCCGCGTACGCATCGGCGAGCGCGAGACCACGCATCGGACCCGTGGGTGTCTGCGCGGCTGACACGACAACGTGGTCGAATTCGCCCGCCGAATCGAAAAATGCACGTACGCTGGTGTCGTCGGTCGTATCCATCACACCGGTTCGCACGCCGTGACCAATCCTCGCTGCGCTCGCCGCCAGCCTGGCCGCGTCGCGCGACGCGATCGTCACGCTCGCCCCGCCCGCCGCAAAGGCCCGCGCGGCCGCTTCGCCGATCCCGGAGCTTCCGCCGACCACCAGCACGTTTTGTCCATCGAATTTCATCGTTCACTTCCTCCGATCAAAAGCGTGTTCCCGAGCGTGAAGCCGTGCCCGTCGCACGCGTCAAATGTTCTGAATACCGCTTGCGGCCAAGGGTTGTCGGCCGCCCACGCCGAATCGCCGCTGTCGCCGCCTGTCGCCGGCGAAGTCGGCAAGCGCCATGCGTTTCGCAAGACGATTCGGCAGATCCGGTCATCCGTTCGGAATCCCGTGCAGCTTGTCGGCGCCGAGCGTCGTCACGAATTCGACGGAAACCCCCGGCGCAATGGACACGAACAACTGCAGCTCGTTGGACAACGGTACTTCGCTGAGCGAGTAGTCGATCCGACTGCTGGACAGTCGATCGATCAACGTCGCCCATTCGCGGTGCGTGTCGACGCGAAGCGCGATGTGATCGATGCGCGGCGTGCTACGGCCTTCGTGCGCGGGAAGCGTTGCGCGCGTGACATGAATCATCGGGCGGCTATCGAGGTACAACCAATAGCCATCCACCCTGAACGGCGGTCGGGGCCCGGTATCGAGACCGACGACCTCATCGAAAAAGCGGCGTGTACCGTCAATGTCGTCGGTAACGATGGTGGCGTGGTCGAAATGCATGCGTCGTGTCCATGCTGTAAAGCCTGGTACACATTCTGTCGCACGTCGGTCGGTCTTGATAATTGGCTTCGCCATTGAATGATCTTCAATGGCGACAGGAAGATGGGGGGCCGCGGGATGCTCGGTGCCCCGGTTTCGTCGCACGCAAGCGGATTCACGAGACACGACGTCACCGCGACGTCATGCGTGCACGACTTCGGCAATGTCTCGAACGGCATTCGTGGCGCGGCCCCCGCAATGGACGCATGTGCGCGGGCCGCGAGCGGCGCCCGATCCTACAGCGCCTGCGGCGCATCGCGCAGCACGGCGCGCAGCGCGGTATCGAACGGCGTCGCGTGATCGATGCCGGCGGCGCGCACGCGCGATGCGTCCAGATGGCAGTCATAGGGGCGCGGTGTCGCGTCGGTCGGCTGGTCGATCCGCTTGAGCGCGGCTTCGATGCCGAGCGCGGCCGCGATCCGCTGCGCGATGTCGTACTTCGTCATCGGTTCCTCGCCCGACCAGTGACGGAGGCCCGTGATCGACGCACCCGCGAGATGGCGCAGCGTCAGGTCGCGGATGACGTCCGCGACATCCGGCGTATACGTCGGGTATCGGATCGCCCATGCGTCCATGCCGACGGCTTCGGCGCCTGGCTGCGCAGACGCGACGATCGCCGGCACGAGGCTCGTGACGGCCGATTCGCTCCAGTCGACGATCGGGCCGAACAGCAGCGGCAGGCGCAACACGCACGACAGCGGCGACGCGGCGAGCAGCGCCGCCTCGCCTTCCAGCTTCGTGCGGCCGTAGATGTTCAGCGGGTTCGGTGCCGCGTCCTCGCGGTACGGGGCTGCCTTGCCGTCGAAGACGTAGTCGGTGGAGATGCCGAGTGTCCATGCACCATGGCGCGCGGCGAGCGCGCCGATGCGGGCCGGGGCGGTGACGTTGATCGCCCGCGCGCCGGCGGGGTCGCGTTCGCAGACGTCCGGGCGACGCTCGGCCGCGCAGATGATCACGGCGGCCGGTCGGCAGCTGGCGAAGAGGTGTTCGAGGGCCGGCTCGTCGAGGACGTCGAGTTCGGCGAGGTTTTCCGGAGGCAGCGCCAGGCGTTTTGCGCCTGCGCCTTGCGGGTTCCGGATCGTTGCGACGAGGTTCAGCGACGATTCGCGGGCCAGGGATGCGGCAACCGCGCGGCCGAGGAGGCCGGCGGCGCCGATGAGGAGGACGGTCGGGAGGTCAGTCGACGAGGTCGGGTTTGGCATGGGCGGTCATTCGGGTGACTTGGAAGTGCACGAGGTCGCGTTCGACGCTCGGGCGCGGGTCGCGGGGAGCATAGCCGAGTATGACAGCCGGTACACCGTGATGGCAGATCGGCAACCCCGCGACGGACGTGCGTCATGTGCGCCGCGGCCGGCGCCCGGCACGGCGCACCCGTCCACCGGGATGACGCCCGCTCTGCCGGCGACGTCGACACGCCACGCGGCCGCCCCTGCGCGCGGGCAATCCGCGGCGCCGCCACCTCACGAACATCGCCCAACAGCAAAGCCCGGTGCGCTTGCACGCACCGGGCCGTCACCTCTGCGGAAAACCGCGCCGCGCCTTACTTCCGGTCGAGCGAATACCGCCCCGGCCCGGTCAGTGCGAGCAACAGCAGCCCGCCGATGATGCTCACGTTCTTGTAGAAGTTGATCATCGCCATGTATTGCTCCATCCCCTGCAATGCCCAGTAGCGATGGCCGATCAGCGCGGTCGCGAGCGTATAGGCCGCGAACACGAGTGCAAGCGGACGCGTATAGAAGCCGATCGCGATCAGCAGGCCACCGGCCAGCTCGACCGCCACCGCGATCGCGGCTGCCAGCTCGGGCGCCGGGTTCCCCGTCGACGCCATGTACGCGACCGTGCCCGAGAAGCCGTTCAGCTTCTGCCAGCCGAACAGCACGAACAGGATCATCAACAGCACGCGAGCCGCCAGCAGCAGCTCGTCCTTCTTCGAGTCCAGTGAAACGTAACGCATGGCAATCACCCTTGAATTGACGGTTTGATGCGTCCGGTGCCGAATACGCGCCGAATCGGCGCGCCAGGTCGGCAACGAACCACTCCTCGCACACTCGGACAGCAAGCCGGCTGGCCAGCCGCCGAAGAATCCGCCTGGTGGCGCCGCTCCCGGCGCGCTCCGGATCGGTTCTGGCGAAGCACGGGTGCAGTCTACTGTCTCCCCGCGAATCATCAATCCGTCAAAACAAGATTCGCTGTCTCGTTTTAGTGGACAATCAAGCGAAACAAGGCCGCGACGCAGCAGCCATGAATCCGATCAAATGAATCTGCCCTTATGTTTCAAGGACATGAAAACCGCCCATTCATATCCGGCTTCAGTATCCAGTCGATATTGAAGCGCCAACCAGTGCTCACCGGCCACATCGAAGTATCGCAATCGCTATTCGACGATACGTTATGTGTAAAAATCTGCCATCTGTGAATTAATTTTTAAACTCGACTCTCTTTCCAATCGACGAAGCCCCCTGTTCCGGAAAAAGACGTCTGGACTGGCAATGCGTATTGGCAAACGAAAACGTTTCACGGGCAAGCGGGTTGATGTCGTCCGCGGTGGATTCCGTCGCGTGGGAAAGGATTTCAGCCCGATAGCCGCCGGGAAGAACACCTTCCGCGCACTGTCGATCGATCCGGTGTTTAGCCGAGCAAGCGAAAAAACTGATCAAACATTAACGCCCTCTACAAGCATTCAATTCCAGCAAAAAAGCCATTAATAAATACAATCAAAATGATGCGTTTACGGCAAAAAATCCAAAACATTTAACCCCCACTCCACCGCCGCATTTCCATCTACACTTTTCCCAACAATCATTACAAAAAATGACTAATTAATACGGATTTAAATATACGATAGCGCACGACCTTACGTTTTCCCGACACCCCCGTAACTTCCGGAACGCGTCGCTCCGGACACGGCCCGCAGGCGCATCGCTGCAGGCCGTCGACAGCCGCTCGTCACGGGATCGCTTTTCAACCGGAGCCCCCCATGGCAACGAACATGCCTGTGAACGGCAGCGCGAACACGAACAGCCTGCTGCAACAGGCGGCGCAATCGATCATCAACGGCTCGACCGGCAATCCGTCGATGGATGTCGGCTCGCTCGTCACGACGCTGGTGAACGCGAAGACGGCCGGCCGGGCCGCAGCGCTCGCCGCGTCGCAGCAGACCGGCACCACGCAGATTTCCGCATTCGGCGCGCTGTCGTCCGCGCTGGGCGCGCTCGAGGCGGGCCTCGCCACGCTGGCGAATGGCGGGCTGCAGTCGACGTTCACCGCGGTCGCGAGCGGCAAGGGCCTGACCGCGACGCCGAGTGCAGGCGCGGTTGCCGGCACCTACACGGTCGGCGTCACGCAGATCGCGACCGCGCAGGCGCTGGTTTCGTCGGGCTTCGACGGGAAGAAGGCGCTCGGCACCGGCACACTGACGCTATCGCTCGGCAGCCAGTCGTTCAAAGTCGACGTCAACGGCACGAACAACACGCTGACAGGCATCGCGGCCGCGATCAACTCCGCAGCGAACAACCCGGGGATCAGCGCGACGGTCATCAACGGCACCGACGGCGCGCACCTCGTGCTCGCGTCGTCGAAGACGGGCTCGGCGAGCACGATCAGCGTCGCGGTCGGCAACGTGGCCAACGACAACGGGCTGTCGAACCTCGGCGTCACGTCGACGGCCGACACGACGGGCGGCCCGTCGAAGATCGACTCGGCGAACAGCGCGGCCGCGTGGCGGCAAAGCGCCGTCGCGCAGGACGCGAAGTTCACGGTCAGCGGCATCGCGTCGACCAGCGCGAGCAACACGGTGTCGGGCGTGCTGAACGGCGTCACGCTGAACTTGTCGGCGGCTGCGGTCAGCGCAACCGATACGCAGACGCTGACGGTCAGCCCCGACACGAAGTCGCAGGCGGCCACGATCACGAATTTCGTGAACCTGTACAACGCCGTCGTCAAGACGACGGGCGCGCTGTCGAGCTATACGCCAGGGGCGAGCGCGCAGGGCCCGCTGATCGGCGATTCGACGCTGCTCACGATCCGCAACTCGCTCGCGTCGATCATCGCGCGCGGCGTTCCCAACAAGAACGGCGACGGGCACACGAACCTGACGGCGATCGGCGTCTCACTCGAGAAGGACGGCACGCTGAGGGCCGACAGCGCGAAGCTCGACAGTGCGCTGACCAACAACCCGTCGGGGGTCGCGCACCTGTTCAACTCGACGAACGGGATAGGCAAGCAACTGACCGACCGGATCGCGACCTTCACGAAGCGGGGCGGGATGATCGACCTGCGCACGAACGCGCTGGGCGCCGACCTGAAGCGCATCACGCAGCAACAGACGAATCTGGCCGACTACGCCGCGCAACTGACCAAGCAGTACCAGGCGCAGTTCACGGCACTCAACGCGCTGATGGCCAAGATGAACTCGAACCAGCAGTACCTGACGCGGCTGTTCGGCGGTGCCAACAGCAGCGGCACGCTGGCGAGAAAGTGACGAGCGTCCGGGCCGACCGACGCTCGTGGTGGCGGCGGCCGGCCAATGGGCCGACCGGCTCGCGCCGCCGCGCACGGTGTCCCGCCCGGAAACCTCACTCACGCCCGGCAGTGCGCGAGCCTGCGCCGGGTTCGGTTGCCCGTCTCGCACCGTCAACCTCGGACGGCAGCGCACGCACGATTACGCAGCGATCCGCCTCCGGAAATGCTCGGTGCCAGCCACGATCTTGTCGAGCACCGCATCGAGCGCCCAGAATCGCTCACGCACGTCGTAGTCGATCACGCGGCAACGGATCGACGCGAAGGTGCCGATTCGCTGGTGATAGAGCTTCGCGAGCGCCGGGTACCCCAGCGCCTCCGACACCGCCGAGACGACGAGGAACGTCGACAGCTCGTCGGCCAGCGCCGGATTCGACGCCCCTTGCGTGCGCAACCACCGGTACAGGTCCGGATGGAAGTTCGTGAACACGCCGTTGAAGCCGGCGGAACCCGCCTTCATCGCGTCCCACGCAATCGCGGCGTTCGCGTTGAGGATCTTCAGCGGCGAGCCCTCGGCGAGTGCGACCCTCCGCTTCACCGTCTCCAGGTCGCAGCTCACGTCCTTCAGCATGACGAAGCGGCCCGTATCGATGCACGCACGCAGTTCATCATCCGACAGCAACCGCCGGTAAGGCGCCGGACACTCGTACAGCCCGAGCGGCAGGTCCGACGGCAAACGCGCGAGCAGCCGGTGCAGATGGTCGAGCAGCGCGGCACTGCCCTTGCGCTGCGGATCGAGCCGATTGGTCACGAGCACGACGCCCTGCGCGCCCGATTCGGCCGCCGCGCACAGCTCCTCGGCCTGCGCGTCGAGATCGTCGCTGATGTGCCCGGACGCGACGACGGGCACGCGCCCGGCCACCCGCTCGACCACGAAGCGCGCGAGTTCCGCGCGTTCGGCCAGGCTCAGGAACTGCATCTCGCTCGACTGCGCGACCGCGAACAACGCATCGGCGCCGTGCGCCAGATACCATTCGATGAGCCGCTCGAGCCCGGCGTAGTCGATCGCGCCGGTGTCGTCGAACGGCGTCAGCATCACCGGGACGATGCCCTCGATGGTCACGTTCGATTGCTGCGGGTGTTGCATCTGTTTCTCCTTGCTTCAGTGAATGCGTGGCGCATACCGCGTGCTCAGGCCGGCAACGGCCCGGGCGCGGCGTTCGCGGCCTGCTCGGGAATCGGCTTGCGCACCAGCAGCAGGTAGGCCATTGCACCGGCGAACGCGATCGCCGCGGCCGCCAGCAGCGCCGGCACGAACGACCACTTCTGCGCAATGATGCCCGTCAGGATCGGCGCGAGCGCGCCGCCGATGAAACCGCCGAAATTCTGGATCGCGCCGAGCGACGCAATGCGGCTCGGCGGCGCGGCTGCCGTCGCGAGCGCCCACGAGCAGGCCGACGCCGCGTTGGCGAGAAAGATCACGACCGAAATGCACGCAAGCGCCACCGTGTTGCTCTGTACGAGCGCGGCAGGAACCGTGAACGCGACCATCCCGAGCATCGCGACCACCACCGCATTGCGCCGGCTCACGACCGGCGAACGGCTGCGGCGCGTGACGAGGTCCGACAGCCAGCCGGCCAGCAGCGAGCCGACGAATCCGCACAGGAATGGCACCGACGCGGCAAAACCGGTGCGGATCAGGCTCATGTGCCGCTCCATCGTCAGGTAGCCCGGCAGCCAGGTGAGGTACACCCAGTTCAGGTACACGGAGCCGAAAAAGCCGATCAGCATCCCCCAGGTCGTGCCGTGCGAGAACAGGCCGCGCCATTCGGCGAACGTCAGTTTCGGCGCCGCGACCGCGCTTTGCGCGTCGGCGTCGAGGTAATTGCGCTCGGTGGCAGTCAGTTGCGCGCGCACCGGATCGCGATACAGCGCGAACCAGACGACGGCGACGACGAGACCGGCTGCGCCCGTCGCGATGAACGCCCAGCGCCAGTCGAGCGATGCGACGAGGATCGACAGCAGCAACGGCGCGAGCGCGGTGCCGAGCGGCGACGCGGCGTTGAAGATGCCGGTCGGCGTGCCACGCGCGCGCAGCGGAAACCAGTTGCTCACCACCCGCGCGGCCGACGGGAACTGCGGCGCCTCGCCGATGCCGAGCACGATGCGCGCGACGATGAACCAACCGAAGGTCGATACGATGCCGCCCGCCGCTTGCGCGATCGACCACACGATCAGGCCGATCCCGAGCAGCCGGCGCGGCCCGATGCGGTCGACCAGCCCGCCGACCGGGAACTGGCACAGCGCATAGCTCCACGAGAAGGCCGACAGCAGCAGCCCCATCTGCGCGAGCGACAGGCCGAGATCGGCGCGGATCGCCGAACTCGCGACGGCCAGCGTGCCGCGATCGAGGTAGTTGACGATGCCGCTCACCATCAACAGCGCGAGCGCGATGCGTTGCCCGCGCCGGATACGCGGCGGTGCGGGCGGAACGGTCGGGGTTTCGTTCATTGCGGTTGTCTCCATGTCAGTGATATGGGCCGGTTCCGGCCTGTCCGTCTGATGCGGAATTCAGCATTCCAGGCGCGCCACTTCGTCGTGCGTCGGAATCGAGGTCTGCGCGCCGTAGCGCGTCACGCTGATCGCGGCCGCGCGCTGGCCGAAGCCGATCGCGTCGTCCATCGACGCACCGCCCGCGCGGGCGGCCGCGAACCCGCCGACGAACGTGTCGCCGGCCGCGGTCGTATCGACGGCGACCACCGACATCGCCCGCAGGCGCCCGTTGCCCGCACCGCCGCGCCAGCACACGCCGCGCGCGCCGAGCGTGACCAGCACGTTGCCCACGCCCTTCGCGCACAGCGCATCGGCGGCGCGCACGGCGGACGCATCGTCGCCGACGGCGATGCCGGTCAGCGACTCGGCTTCGGTTTCGTTGACGACGAGGTAGTCGACCCGTGCGAGCAGCGCATCGAACAGCGGCTGCGCGGGCGCGGGGTTGAGCAGCACCGGCGTGTGGTGTGCGGAGGCACAGGCGATGGCACGCGCGACGGTGGCGACCGGCACTTCAAGCTGGCTCACGAGCATCGCCGCCCCGGCGATCGCTTCGCGCGCCGCGTCGATCCGGTCGGCATCGAGACGCGCATTCGCGCCGGGCACGACGACGATGCTGTTCGCGCCGCCCTCGTCGACCGTGATCGTGGCCACCCCGGTCGCGGTGCCGCCGATCCGGTCCAGGTGCGTCACGTCGATGCCCTCTGCCGACAGCGCGTCGTGCAGGCGCGCACCGAACGCGTCGTCGCCGACGCAGCCGATCATCGCGACCGACGCGCCCAGGCGCGCAGCCGCGACCGCCTGGTTCGCCCCCTTGCCGCCATGGACGGTCTGGAAATCGGTGCCGAGCAGCGTCTCGCCCGGCACCGGCAGGCGCGGCGCACGTGTGACGAGGTCGATGTTCACGCTGCCGACGACGGCGATGCGCGGGGGATAGGCGTAGCTCATTTCCAGATGTAACCGCTTACATTTACAGCGGACAAAATGGCCGGAATGGCCGTCGTCGATGAAAATTTCACGATATGGATAGAATATGGGTCTGACATCATACGGAAGCGCGTCAAGATAGCGCTTACATTCTCACAGGGTCGAGCGAGAATGCAAGCGGCGCCACCACGAATCGAGGGTAAACAATGACGCATTTGACAACGCACCGCGCCGGCACCGCCGCCACGCCGGGAGCCGGCCAATGAGCACGCCACCGTCCCGCAGCGGCGCGCCCCGCGCACGCCGCGGCAGCGGCCGCTCAGTGCTCGGCGATGTCGCGAAGCTGGCCGGCGTATCGACCGCGACCGTTTCGCGCGTGTACAACGATCCCGGCAAGGTGTCCGCCGACGTGCAGCAACGCGTGCGCGACGCGGCGCGCACGCTGAACTGGATTCCGAATGCAGCGGGTCGTGCACTCGCGTCCACGCGCACCCACATCACGGGCGCGATCATTCCGACGCTCGACGACCAGGTGTTCGCATCGCAAGTCGCGGGCATGCAGACGGTCATGGCCGAGCACGGCATCACGCTGTTCCTCGGCTGCTCGAACTACGATCCCGCGCAGGCGCTGGACCAGGTGCGCGCGATGCTGTCGCGCGGCGTGGAAGCCGTGTCGCTCGTCGGCGAAGCGTATCCGCCGGAACTGTTCGAACTGCTTGCGATGCACCGCGTGCCGTACGTCGTCACTTATGCGTATCGCGACGACAGCCCGCACTGCTGCATCGGCTTCGACAACCGCGCGGCGTTCGCGCGGCTCACCACCCATCTGCTCGATCTCGGCCATCGCGATTTCGCGATCATCATGCAGCCGTCCGCCGACAACGACCGCGTGCAGGCCCGCCTGCGCGGCATTCACGACACGCTGGCCGCGCGCGGGCTCGCGGTGCGGCCCGTCCATCAGCACGAAGGTGCGGCCACGATCGCGTTCGGGCGGGCGAGCCTGCGCGCGATCGCCGACAGCGACGCGGCCACGCGGCCTACGGCCGTGATCTGCGGCAACGACGCGCTCGCACTGGGCGCGTTGCTCGAGGCGCAGGCGCTCGGCATCGACGTGCCCGCGCAATTGTCGATTACCGGGTTCGACGACATCGCGCTTGCGCGCGAGATCCAGCCGCCGCTGACGACGATGTGGGTCGACACCAACGCGATCGGGCGCCAGGCCGCGCGGGCCTTGCTCGACGCGCTCGAGAACGGTGCAACGGGGCCGGGTCATGCGGTGCTGCCGGAGTTGCGCATGCGTGAATCGGCTGCGGCGCCGGCGCAGGTTCGGCCAGGACGTAAAAAATAACGACGCGCCGGGCGGCTTCGGCTGCCCGGCTTGATCGTCACTGCATCACGTCGACCGGCAGCGTCTTGTCGAGATTGTCGTGCCACGCCAGGATGGTCTTCGGCACGCGCTTCTTCCACGCCGGCACGTTCGTGTAATAGCGCATCCTGACATCGTTCTTCGCGTCGAACACGAGCAGCCCGATCCACAGATCGTTACCGCGGCGCATCACGATCGCGGCATTCGTCGTCGCGATGCCGCGCACCCAGTACGACGCCACATGCGCGTTCAGCCCGTCGAGATCCTTTTCGTCGGCGCTGTAATTGACGTTGTCGACGAGCGTCTGGTAATCGGCGCCGAGCAGCTTGTGCGCGGTCGCGTTCTGCGTCGCGTCGTCGACGACCTTGAGGCTCAGCAGGTCGGCCGCCGGTTTGGCCTGGAACTGCGACGCGGTCACATACTGGCCGCCGTAGAAAACACCCGAGCCCGCACCGCAATCGACATCCGCGCCGTGCTGCGTGACGCCGATGCGCCCGCCCTTCCGTTCGAAATCGAGCCGGCACTTGTCCTTGCGATAGGTGCCGCTGTCGCCGTGCAGCACGATGTCGCCATCGAGCCCGCCCGTATTCGCGCCGTTGTTGCCGCCCAGCTCGAAATGCAGGCGCGGCGCCGTGCCGGTGAACGTCAGCACGCCGCCAAACGACGGATTGTCGCTCGTCATGTACCACGTCTGCTGCCAGCGGTCGGCAGCCAGCGGCTTGCCGTTCAGGCTCGCGAGCCGTTCGCGGTAGCGATCGCCGAGGCACTGCCCGTCGCCGCCGCACCGGTCGCGCTGTTTGAGCCACTTCAGCTGCGCGGCTTTCAGCGCGGCCGTATCGCCGCCTTTTCCGAGTGCCTGCTTCCACGCCACCGCCAGGTCGCCGTCGAGCTTCGACAGCGCGGCGTCCGCGCAGATTGCCTTCTCGGTTGGCGAAGCGGCTTTCGCGCAGTCGAAGCCCGCGGCATGCGCGGCGAGCGGCAGCAGTGTCAGCAACGCGGCGGCTGCGATGGATCGCAGGTGCGTGTGTCGCACAGCACTGGCGGAAATTGCGGTTTGCCCGCGCGCATTCTTTTGGTTCTGGATGGTCATCGGCTTGACTCGTCGCTGGATCGCGCGCCTGTAGAAGCTACCTGCACGCGGCATTCGAGGTAAAAACGCCCGGCCCGGCATGCGGCGCATGCCGTTGCTCGCCGAAGCCTAACCCGAATGCGCGGCGCCGATCAATCGATGGTCGATGTCAGCGCAACCGTTCCCGTACCCACGCTGCATTGCACGATGCCGTCGCGCAATGCGGCTTCCACCGCAGCATCGATGATGCCGATGAACACCATCACGCCGTCTCCTTCGTGCGGGGCCAACCCTTCGTCTTCCATCGACGAGAACCGGATACGCCGCGCGGCGACCTGGCACACGCGCGTGGCGACCGTGCCCTGCACATCGGCCACGCGCACGATGCCCTTCGCGCGCAGGATCGTGCGCGGCAACGCCTTCAGCCACGCACGCAGCCGCGCCTTGTCGAGCAGGTCCGGCGCGGCGACGGTGACGCTTGCGAATGCCGGCATCGCGTCATGTCCGATCGGCCGGCGCGAACGCGCCAAACCCGCCGGCGTCGCGCCACGATCGGGCACCGCCGCATCGAACAGCAGCGCGAGCGGAATCTCGCCATGGCGCGCGGCGACGACGATGTCGGTCGGCGCACACGCGCGCACGTCGTCGAGCACCGCGTCGCGCCGTTCCGGCCCAACGCAATCGAGCTTGGTCACGACGATCGCGCCCGCGCCGTCGAGCTGGCGCTGCGCCATCGCGCCGACGAGCGGATCGGCGAGCGTATCGCGCCACGCGAGCGCGTCGGCGACGACGAGCACCGACGTCAGCCGAAATGCACCGTTCAGCAGTCCGATCTGCGCGATCTTCGCGGGATCGGCCACGCCGCTCGCTTCGACGAGCAGCAGTTCGGGCCGCACGTCGCGCGTCGCGACGCGTGTCAGTGCATCGACGAGCGCGCCGCCGATCGTGCAGCAGATGCAGCCGTTGTCGAGTTCGATCACGTCGTCGCCGCGCGCTCGCACGAGCCGCGCATCGATGTTCACCGCGCCGAAATCGTTGACGAGCACCGCGATGCGCCGGCCATGCGGCGCCTGCAGGATCGCGTTGACGACCGTCGTCTTGCCCGCGCCGAGATAGCCGCCGATCACCGCGAGGTCGATCGGTGCAGGCGCGGCCGCAGTGGGCAGGACGGCGCCGGCCTGCGCGCTCATCGCGGCGACCGGAACACGCGCCCGCCGAGCACGGTGCCCCACACGGCGAGTTCCTTCAATCGTGCGGGTGCGCAGACCGACGGATCATCGTCGAGCACCGCGAAATCCGCGAACTTGCCGATCTCGATGCTGCCGACGAGATGATCCATCCGCAACGTATAGGCCGCGCCGAGCGTGATCGCATGCAGTGCATCGTCGACCGTCAGCCGCTCGCCTTCGCCGAGCACGCGCCCGGACGCCGTCTCGCGCTGCACCGCGCACCATGCGGTGAACAGCGGATTCAGCGGCGTGATCGGCGCATCCGAATGCAAGGCGAACGGAATGCCGAGCCGCTGTGCCGAGCCAGCCGCATCCATCCGGTTCGCACGATCGGGGCCGATGGTCTGGCTGTAATGCGCGTCACCCCAGTAGTACAGATGATTCGCGAAGAAGTTCACGCACATCCCGAGCGCGCGAACGCGCTTCAACTGCGCGACGTCCGCCATCTGGCAATGCTGCAGCGTATGGCGATGATCGGGGCGCGGATGACGCGCGAGCAGCGTCGCCATCGCGTCGAGCACGACGTCGGTCGCTTCGTCGCCGTTGGTATGCACGTGCAGTTGCAGCCCCGCGCGATGAAACGGCTCGAACACGTCGACAAGCTGGGCGGGCGGAATCAGCCACAGCCCGTTCGGCTGCCCGCCCGCGTAACCGGGCCAGCGCACACGTGCGGTGAAGCCCTGGATCGAGCCGTCGACGATGAACTTCACCGGCCCGAAATGCAGCTTGTCGGTATTGCGCTCGATCTCCGCCAGCACGCTGTCGGCCGAGCGCGCCGGATTGCGCTGCGGCGCGAACGCCGGCACGATCCGCACCGGGTAATCGGGATCGGCGGTGACCTCGCGCAGCGTGCGGTTGCCGTCGGCCGACAGGTCGTTGACGAGATCGGTGGCCGTCGTCACGCCCGCGAGCTGCGCGACGCGCCCGAAATTCCAGACGGCATGCGGTTTCTCGCTCGCGGAAATCGCGAGCTTGCCGCCGATCGTCTGATACACCGGCAGCATCGCCGCGAACTCCTGCAGCTCGCCGGTCGGGCGGCCGTCGGCATCGCGCGTCACGCCGTCGATGTCGGTGTCCTCGTCGATGCCGGCGCGCGCGAGCATCGCGCCGTTCACGTTCATCAGGTGCACGCTCGCATGCAGGATCGCGATCGGCCGCTGCGCCGACACGCGGTCGAGTTCGTGCGCGGTCAGCCGCGCGGTGCCGAAGAAGATCGGATCGAAGCCCCACGCGAGCAGCGGCCCGTCGTCGGTCATCGCGCGCTCGGCTTCCGCGAGCCGTTCGAGCACCGCGCCGAGCGAGCGGAGCCCCGGCCACAGCGTGCCGTCGGGGCCGCGCCGGTCGTAGTAGCCGACGTACACGGCGTCCCACATCGCGCCTTCCATCAGGTGGCAATGCCCTTCGACGAGCCCCGGCATCAGCACCTTGTCGCGCAGCGTGTCGTCGGTCGTGCACGCGCCGAACCGCGCGTGCCACGTGGCGGCGTCGGCCGCGTCGCCGACCGCGAGGATGCGGCCGTCGCGCACGGCGACGTGCGTGGCCGACGGCTGCGCCGGGTTCATCGTCAGGATGCGGCGCGCCGTGAACACCGTCACGGGCGCGGCCGGGGTTGCGGATGCTGGCATGGGATGCGGTTCTCCTTGCGGCGGAACGCCGATGCGTCAGGATACGGCGTATTGCTTCACGGGACGGCCGTGCAGCATCGCATGCACGGCCGCGACGACGAGCACGTTGACGACGAGGCACACGAGGCCGAGGTTGATGCCGCCGAAGTCGACATGGAGCACGTAGAAGATCATCGCGAGCACCTGGCCGCAGATCATCCCGGCCCCGACGGCGACGGGCCGCACCCGGCGCCCCGCGAGCAGGATCAGCACGCCCGGCAGGAACTGCGTGACGCCGTAGTACGTGGTGTTGATCAGCGTGAGCATCAGGTTCGGCGTGAGCATCGTGGTCGCGATCGACAGCAGCAGGTAGCCGACGATCACGTATTTCGCCGCGCGCTTCTGGCGCGATTCGGGCAGGTTCGGCATCAGGTTGCGCGTGACGATCGGCCCGATCGCGAGGCAGATGCCGGCCAGCACGAGCAGCCCCGACAACGCGGCGCCGGCCGCGACGAGGCCGATCAGCCAGCCGGGCAGCAGGTGCGTGACGGCGGCGAAGAACGCGTCGTTCGGCGACGCGAGCGTCAGGTTCGCGGTGATCGCGTAGTACGACGCGATCACGAGGAACGGATACATCAGCATGTACAGCGGCATCACGACCTGCGTGCGCCGGATCGCGTCCGGCCCGCGTGCGGTGAAGAAATTCTGCGCGGCGAACGGCATCAGGTAGAAGCCGAGCGACTGGAACAGCATCGTGCTCATCGAGAAGCGCAGCTGCGATCCGCTCATCGTGTTGCTGACCTGCCGGCTCGCGGCGTCGAACACCGGATGCACGCCGCCCACCTGCCACGCGACGGCCACGCCCGTCACGACGATCGCGAGCAGCATCAGGATGTCCTTCAGGATCGCGATGTACGCCGACGCGCGCACGCCGGAGATCGCGATATAGGTGAACGCGAGCGCCGCGCACACGAGGATCAGGTACAGCGGCTCGACGTGCCAGCCGAGCCCCTTGAGCGCCGCGACGAGCCCGGTGAACTGCAGCTGCCCCCACGGGATCAGGAACAGGATCGATGCGCACGCAACGACCAGCTCGAGCCCGCGGCTGCGGTAATGGCCCTTGAACAGGTCGGGCAGCGTGATCGCGTTGTGGCGCTTGCCGGCCTCCCAGATCTTCGGGCCGACGAAATAGCCGATCGGGTAGGCGAGCAGGATGTAGCCGAGGAACCACACGCCGTAGGTCGGCCCTTTCGCGTAGATGCCGCCGGGGAAGCCGACCATCGTGCCGATGCTGTAGATCTCGCCAGCGGTCAGGAAGAACACGAGCGCCGTGCCGAACTGGCGCGACGCGACGAAGAAGTCATGCACGCTCTGCTTGCCGCGGCCACGGCCGGATCGAATGGCGAGATAGAGCGACAGCGCGATCAGCGCGGCGAAGACGACCGTGGACATGCGCACCTCTGCGAAGGAAAGGAATGCGTAGGGTTCGCCGGAAAGCGCGGGCGGCCGGCGGTCCGCGGGAAGCGGATGCGTGCGCTAGGCGGCGCCGCTCGCGCGGCGGTCGAACAGCATCCAGCACGCGAACAGGCAGCCGGACGTCAGCACGAACCACGCGAAGATCCACATGAAGATGAACGGCACGCCCAGCACGTAGCGATCCTGCGCGGCCGCCCAGGGCAGCACGCCGATCACGCCGAGATACGGAATACCGATGCCGATCAGGTACCTGAGCATGCGTGTCTCCTCGAAAGCGGGTTCGTACGGAAGGGTCGTACGCGGGGGCGGCCGATGTCGCGTGGTCGACATCCACCGTCGAATCCAGTATTCGAAGACAAAAAGGCGCGGGATAGTGCCAGACGCGGGCAATCGCTTGGGCCAGTGGCCTGCGAACCGGTGCGGGCCGCCGCTGCCCGGTCAATGCGGAAGCGATCGGAGCGGCAACGCGACGTCGCTCCGCCTCGGACGACGCTTGCCGGCACGCCCCGGGCCGGCGTCAGCCGTCGACCGGCGCCAGCTCGTAACTCGTGCTCCGGCCGCCGGACGACGAGCGGCGCAGCACGCCGTGCTCGACGAGTTCGGTGATGTCCCGCAGCGCGGTGTCTTGCGAGCACTTCGCGAGCGCCGCCCACTTGGTGGAAGTCAGCTTCCCCTCGAAGCCGTCGAGCAGGCGATTCATGACCTTGACCTGGCGTGCGTTCATCGCGAAACCGGCACAGCGTTGCCAGAAGCGTGCTTTCACCAGCACCGCGTCGAGCGTCGTGTGCGCGTGATCGATGGCCCTGCCGAGCGCGGTCAGGAACCACGCAAGCCATTCGGTGACGTCGAGCGAGCCGCGCTGCGTCCGCTCCAGCACGTCGTAATACGCGTTGCGCTCGCGCTGGATTTGCGCCGACAGGCTGTAGAAGCGCTGCGGACTGCGGTCGGCGCGCGCGAGGACCAGATCCCCGAGCGCGCGTGCAATCCGGCCGTTGCCATCGTCGAACGGATGGAGCGTGACGAACCACAGATGGGCGAGGCCGGCCCGGATCAGCAAGGGCTCGACCGGTGCGGCATTGAGCCACGCGAGAAAGCGCGCGGTCTCGCCGGCGAGGCGCGCGGCGGGCGGCGCCTCGAAATGCACGCGCTGCCGGCCGATCGGACCGGACACGACCTGCATCGGCCCGGTGGCGTCGGTGCGCCAGCCGCCGACCGTGATCCGCGACATCCCCGAGTAGCCGGTCGGGAACAGCGCCGCATGCCACCCGAACAGACGGGCGTCCGTGACCGGCGCCGCCGCATGGGTCGTCGCGTCCAGCACCATGTCGACCACGCCCTCGACGTGACGATCGACCGGCGCCAGCGCGCCGATATCGACGCCGAGCCGGCGCGCGATCGACGAGCGCACCGACGCCACGTTCAGGCTTTCGCCCTCGATGGCGCTGGTCTTGACGACGTCTTCCGTCAGCGCGGCCAGGCTGGCCTCGTCGCGCAATGCCAGGCCGACATCCGCCAGCCGCCCGGCCAGCATGCCTTGCGCACGGCTGACGTCGGCGAGTGGCGTCGCCAGTGCAGGGAGGTCGAAGCGCCACGCGGGCCAGTCGGCCGACTCCCAGATGTAGGTGTAATCTCCGCTCATGATGCGGAGATTATCGCACCGATTCACCGCATGACTCAATATTCTCCGCATATTCTGCGGAGAATAGCCCTTCATTCCCCGCAACCCTGCCCGTTACCGCGCCCGCCCGGCTCCGCCCTTCCCCGCCGGCGCAGCCTCGCCGAGCCGTTCCGCGAGAAACCCGATGAACGTGCGCAGCGTGACGAACCCTTCCCGATGCTGCGGAAACACCGCATTGAGCGTGATCGGCGACGGCGCATACGCGTCGAGCACCGGCACAAGCGCGCCACTGTCGAGCGCGCCGCCGACGATGAAATCCGGCAGCAGCGCGATGCCGAGCCCCGCGATCGCCGCGTCGCGCACCACCTCGCCGTTGTTCGCGACCAGCGGCCCCTGCACGTCGAACGTGCGCGCCGCGCCGTCGACGCGGAATTCCCAGCCGATGCGCCGCTCGCGCCCGTACAGCACGCACGTATGGCCGGCGAGATCGGCCGGCGTCTGCGGCGTGCCCTGCCGCTTCAGGTAGGCGGGGCTCGCGCACGCAATCATCCGCCATGCGCCGAGCGGGCGCGCGATCAGCGTCGAATCCTCGAGCGAGCCGATCCGCAGCACGAGATCGAAGCCCTCGCCGATCAGGTCGACGCGCCGGTCGGTCAGGTCGAGGTTCAGCCGCACGGCCGGGTGCGCGGACAGGAATTCGGCGATCAGCGGCGACACGTGCGTGATCCCGAACGACAGCGGCGCGCTGATTTTCAGCGACCCGTGCAGCTCGGTGCTGCGCACTGACATCGCCTGCTCGGCATCGGCGATCTCCGCGAGGATCCGCTGCGCGCGCGCATAGAACTCCTGCCCCGATTCGGTCACCGCGAGATTGCGTGTGTTCCGGTGCAGCAGCCGCACGCCGAGCGACGCCTCCAGCGCCATCGTGCGCCGGCTGACGAACTGCTTGGACAGCATCAGCTGGTCGGCCGCCGCCGTGAAGCTGCCCGCATCGACCGTCGCGACGAAGATCCTGAGATCGTTGAGTTCCATATTGTCCACTCCATAGCGACAGTCATTATCTCTACAACCATTTATTTGTCAAATCGATTGACCTAAGATTCATCTCAACGAACGGCCGGGCTCACTTCCGAGGTCCGGCGTCTTGAGGAACAAAAATCATGATCGAAACCCGTGCAGCAAACCAACGTGGCCGTGCGGAGCATGGCTGGCTCAGCTCCCGTCATACGTTTTCGTTCGCGAATTACTACGATCCGAAGCAAGTCGGCTTTTCCGACCTGCTGGTGATCAACGACGACCGCGTCGCTCCGGGCCGCGGCTTCGGCACGCACCCGCACCGCGACATGGAAATCCTGTCGTACGTGCTCGACGGCGCGCTGGAACACAAGGACTCGATGGGCACCGGTTCGGTGATCGTGCCGGGCGACGTGCAGCTGATGAGCGCCGGCACCGGCGTGCGCCACAGCGAGTTCAACCACTCGCCGGAACTGCCGGTCCACTTCCTGCAGATCTGGGTCGGGCCGGCCGAAAAGGGTGCCGAGCCGCGTTATCAGCAGACGAACGTCACGGCCGACGACAAGCGCGGCAAGCTCGCCCTCGTCGTCTCGCCGAACGGCGACGCCGGTTCGCTGAAGATCCGGCAGGACACGCGGATCTACGCGGGCCTGTTCGACGGCGATGAACGCGCGACGCTGGAACTGGCGCCGAACCGCTTTGCTTACGTGCACGTGGCACGCGGCAGCGTGACGGTCAACGGCGTGGCGCTCGGCGAAGGCGACGGCGTGCGCATCCGCGACGAACAGGCGCTGACGTTCGCCGACGGGAAGGATGCCGAAGTGCTGGTGTTCGACCTGCGTCCGGTCGAAGTAACGGCCGAGTGGGCATGACGCCCGTTCGGGAAACCGGGCCCCGCTGAACGCGGGGCCCTTTTAATCGGAGATTCGCAACATGGCCAAGGTTCTCGTTCTTTACTACTCGTCCTACGGGCACGTCGAAACGATGGCGCAGCACGTCGCGGAGGGTGCGAAATCGGTGCCCGGCGTCGAGGTCACGCTCAAGCGCGTGCCGGAAACGATTCCCGTCGACCAGGCCCGCGCGATCGGCGTGAAGGTCGACCAGGCCGCGCCGGTCGCGACGGTGGACGAACTCGCCGACTACGATGCGATCATCTTCGGCACGCCGACCCGCTTCGGCAACATGGCCGGCCAGATGCGCACGTTCCTCGACCAGACCGGCGGCCTGTGGATGAAGGGCGCGCTCGTCGGCAAGATCGGCAGCGTGTTCGCGTCGACCGGCACGCAGCACGGCGGCCAGGAAACGACGATCACGTCGTTCCACACGACGCTGCTGCATCAAGGGATGGTGATCGTGGGCGTGCCGTATGCGTGCAGCGGCCTCGTCAACATGAACGAAATCACCGGCGGCACGCCGTACGGCGCGACCACGCTCGCGGGCGCGGACGGCAGCCGCCAGCCGAGCGCGAACGAACTCGACATCGCGCGCTACCAGGGCAAGCACGTCGCGGAAATCGCGAGCAAGCTCGCGTCGTAACGCGGCGGCCCGGCCGTTCGGGCAGCCCCGCACATGCGCGAACGGCGCCGGTCGATCCGGCGCCGTTCGCGCTGTGCCCGGGTTCCGGCCGTTACTGGCCCGATGCCGGCGCGGCCGGCGCCGCCTTCGTCGCGGGCGCCTTCTGCGCGGCGTTCTGCGGATAGTTGCTCTGGTCGTTGGTCAACCGGTAGCCGCTGCCCGTGCCGATCGCCTTCAGGTCCGACGCATGCCGCGCCCGCGCGGCCTTGCGGGCCGCCTTCTTCTGCGCCTTGTCGAGCTGCTTCTGCGTCGGCGCGGACGCCGGATCCTGCGCGTATGCCGCCGGCGCGGCGGCCAACAGCAGACCGAACGACGCCGTTACTGCTACTGCCACCGATACCACGCGAGACTGCTTCATGGCCGGATCTCCTTGTCGATTGTTGATAATGGGTCGAACACCGGCGCGCACACGACCGCTTGCGACATCGGCGCCGTTGCAACGTTAGCCGATCAGTATTCGATTGTCCCTGTGCGTTCCTGAATTCTCCTGATAACGGCCACGATACATGCGCACGGCATGCACCGTCGTGTCGGCGCCGCGCCGGCGCCATCAGGGAAACCGATAGCCCGGCCTCGCCCGCCCGGCCGGCGCTCAGATCCAGCGCGACAGCACCGGCAGCAGGATCGGCACGACGAACGCCGTCAACACGCCGTTCAGCCCCATCCCGAGCCCGGCGAACGCGCCGGCTTCCTCGCTGACCTGGAACGCGCGCGCGGTGCCGATTCCGTGCGACGCAACGCCGAGCGCGAAGCCGCGCACGGCCGGTTCGTCGACTCGCAGCGCATTGAGGATCCCGCGTGCGCACACCGCCCCGAAAATCCCGGTCGAGATCACGAGCACGGCGGTGAGCGACGGAATCCCGCCGATTTCGGCCGCGACGGCCATCGCGATCGGCGTCGTCGCCGATTTCGGCGCAAGCGACGCGATCGTCTGGTGCGACGCTCCGAACAGCGCCGCGATGCCGACCGCCGACACGATCGCGGTCAGCGAACCCGCGAGCAGGCCGACCAGCAGCGGCACCGCGGCGCGACGCAGCTTCGACCACTGGCGGTACAGCGGCAGCGCGAGCGCGACGGTCGCGGGGCCGAGCAGGAAGTGGACGAACTGCGCGCCTTCGAAATACGTCGGATACGGCGTGCGGGTGATCGTCAGCAGCACGACGATCAGCGCGACCGCGATCAGCACCGGGTTCGCGAGTGGGTTGAAGCGCGCCCGCGCATAGATGGCCTGCGCGAGCAAATAGGCGATCAGCGTGATGGTCAGGCCCAGCAGCGGGGTCGCGGCGAGATAGACCCAGATCGCGCCGAGTTTCGGGAAGGCCGTCATTGCATGCCCTCCGCCGCGCCGCCCGCGCGCCGCTGGCGCCGCAGCAGCGCGCGCGTGACGAGCGCCGTGACCGCGATCGCGAGCGTGGTGCTCACCGCCAGCGCGACGACGACCGCGACCGCATCGCCGCGCACGCGATCGGCCGACACCATGATGCCGACGCCGGCCGGCACGAACAGCAGCGACAGATGGCGCAGCAGCTCGAGCGCGGTGGGCTCGATCGCGTCGGCCACCTGCGGGCGCAGCATCACGAAGCCGAACAGCAGCAGCATGCCGATCACCGGGCCCGGCACCGGCAGGCCGAACAGGTAGGACACGCCTTCCCCGAGACACTGGAAGGTCAGCAAGACCGCGAACGCCTGCAGCATGAACCGCTTCTCCCGAACGGGGCCGCGCTGCCGGGCGGCCGCGCGACCGATGGCCGGCGGGTTGCGGCGCCGGCGTGAACGATACGCGCGATCGTACCAACAATGCCGGCGGCACGGGTGCGATCGTGCGCTGGCGCGATTGTGTGATCGCCATGCAACCGTTTCTCCCGACCCACTGCCGGGCATGCACGAAACGCCCATACGCAAAAACGGCGGGCAACGTGCCCGCCGTCCTGTCGTTCCGATTCGAACGACCGTCGATCGCGTTACTTCAACCGCGTCGCGATTTCATTGGCCATCGCCTTCGTCGCGGCCTTCGTCGGCGCATCGTCGGCCAGCGCGTTCAGCAGGCCGAAGTCATGGATCGTGCCGTCGTAGCGCGTGGTCGTCGCGTCCACGCCGGCCGCGTCGAGCTTGCGGCCGTACGCCTCGCCTTCGTCACGCAGCACGTCGAACTGCGCGACCTGGATCAGCGCGGGCGGCAGCCCCTTCAACTGCGCGACGCTCGCACGCAGCGGCGACGCGTAGATTTCGTTGCGTTGCGCTTCGTTCTTCGTATAGGCGTCCCAGAACCACTTCATCATCGGCCGCGTCAGGAAGTGGCCCTGCTGGTACGCGTTGTACGAACCCGTGTTGAAGTTGTGGTCGGTGACCGGCCACATCAGCCCCTGGAAGCGGATCGCGGGGCCGCCCTTGTCCTTCGCCATCAGCGCGACGACAGCCGACATGTTCCCGCCGACGCTGTTGCCGACCACCGCGAGGCGGCTGCCGTCGACGCCGATCTCCGCGCCGTGCGCGGCCACCCATTTCGTCGCCGCATACGCCTGATTGATCGCGACCGGGTAACGCGCTTCCGGCGACGGCGTGTAGTTCACGAACACCGCGACGGCGCCCGATTGCACGACGAGATCGCGCACGAGGCGCTCGTGCGTCGGGAAATCGCCGAGCACCCAGCCGCCGCCATGGATGAACACGAATACCGGCGGTGTGCCCGTCACGCCTTGCGGACGCACGATCGTGACCGGCACCGACAGGCCGTCCTGCTCGATCGTACGATTGGACACGTCGATGCCGGACAGGTCGACCTTCACGCTGTTCTGCGCGTCGACCAGCACCTGGCGCGCCTTCGCGGGGCTCAGCGTTTCGAGGCCCGGGCCCTTCTGGCCGTTCAGCGCGGCGAGGAACGCGCTCGTCTTCGCATCGGGACCGACGGCGTCGGCGCCCGCGGCGAACGCGGCAGGTGCGGTGGACAGTGCGGCTGCCATGGCGGCGGCGATCAGCAGCGGCTTGACGATCTTCATGGTGCAACTCCTTGGTCGAATCTTTGAATGGCGATGGATAGTTGGCAGTGCGATTGATCAGACGAGCGTGAGCGTGACGTCGATGTTGCCGCGCGTCGCGTTCGAGTACGGGCAGACGACGTGCGCGCGGTCGATCAGCGTTTGCGCGACATCGCGATCGAGGCCCGGCAGCGAGATCTTCAGTTCGACTTCGATGCCGAAGCCGTTCGGGATCGCGCCGATGCCGACGCTGCCTTCGATCGCGGCGTCCGCGGGAATCGCGATCTTGTCGCGCGCCGCGACGAACTTCATCGCGCCGATGAAGCACGCGCTGTAGCCGGCGGCGAACAGTTGCTCGGGGTTCGCGCCCGCACCGCCGGCGCCGCCGAGCTCGCGCGGCGTGGTCAGCTTCAGGTCGAGGCCGCTTTCGGGCACCGTCGCACGGCCGTCACGGCCGCCGGTGGCTTTTGCATGGGCGCGGTACAGCACTTTTTCGATCGACATGACAGACTCCTTTTTCAGCAAATGAATGAAACAGCCTTCGAACCGGGGGACCGCGTGCCGGCGGTTTCTTCGCCGGCTTCGCACTTATTTATCTACTCATAGATAGACAAACATCCCCAAAAAAATGCAGAGGATCGATTCCCCTGCGCCAGCCATCTATCTACTACATGATAGATAACAAGATTCAATAAAAAGGCGGCGGACCGCCCCATCGCTCGCGCGCCGCCCGTCAGGACCGCGCTTTCCAGACGGCCTCGACATCCTCGAGACGCGCCCGCGTATGAAACAACCGACTGGCCAGCACGCTGCCCTGGAACGCCGCGTACAGCGTGCGCGCGGCCGTGTCCGGCTCGCCGCTGAACTGCAGCGTGCCTTCCTTCGCGCCTTGCGCCAGCAATTCCGCGAGCCAGCGCTCGTTGGCCGTGAAGAACGCCTGAACCGCCTGCCGCACGTTCTCCGGCAACGTTTCGATGTCGGACGCGAGCATCCCGCACAGGCAGATCAGGTTGCCGTCGCCCAGCGTGCGGCCGAACATCTTCGTGTACAGGCTCAGCTTCACGTCGGCCGGCAGCGCCGGATCGATCGCCCGCACGGCCGTGAGGACTTCGTCGCTGTAGGCCGCCACCGCTTCCAGCACCAGATCGTCCTTCGACGGGAAGTAGTAGTGGATGCTCGACGTCTTCACGCCTACCAGGTCGGACAGGTCTCGATAGCTGAAGCCGTTGTAACCGCGCTGCATCATCAGCGTGATCGCGTGATCGAGAATCTGTTCGCGGACGGTCGGTTTCGTTTCCATGGATCGAACTTTATCTACTCGTAGATAGAGAGTCAAGGATTTTTTTAAGGGCGCGATGCGGGGCCCGCCCGGCGACCCGCCAGCGCGCCGGCACAATGGCCACCCAGTGGGCGCGCCAGGTTCGGCATCCGTTTTCCTTGCCTGTCGCAGTGATGGCTCTCGTTTCTTCCGCGGTCGCTCGAGGCCCGCGGGCTTTGATGCTTTCCTTCGCGACGGGCCAGTTACGTACCTCGTGATGACTTCCTTGATCGTCTCGGACACCGCGCGCGCTCCAGCCGAATCGACCAAACTAGGTTTGACCTCCGCCGGATAGTGGGTGCGCTACAAACGATCGTGTCCTTCATACAGATTGATCATGAAGATCACTCCCTTTCGATTTTCATGACCTCAATCCCGCCATCTCGCTCCACCCAAATCTCCTCGTGCCCCGCTGAATCGATCATGAACCCTGACCCGGGCGGCATTCTGAGAAATCTGACGACTTCCGGCAGAACATCAGCCAAATGCGCGACATGGACGGGTTTGAACTGGCGAGACTGCTCAGCAGAGCCACCACAATAAAAATACCAGCTGATCTTCTCCCCTTTGCCCAACACAACCCGCTCACCGTGAAGCGGATACTTGCCAAGGGTTTCAAATGCGATTGCTACCATTTCCTCAGGCTCGACTTCAGCGAGACCGTATGTGGAACATGTCTCTCTCTGCAAATCCTGTTGCGTCGACGCTCTATTTTTTTCCATCATCCAACCTTAATTGATAAGGCGCCCCACCTATTAAGGTGAGGCGCGGACTCAACCGACATGAACTTCGTGACGGCACCGACATACCTACTGCGGCTTCAACATCCGTTGAATGATCGTCCGCAGCATCGCCCGGTGCGCGCGCGGCTTGAACCCCGGCTCGAACACGACGCGCCCGACCGCGCCTTCCGCGAGCGCGAGCAGCCAGGTCGCGACGAGATCGGGCTTCAGGCTGCCGTCGATCTTCCCTTGCGCGACGCCACGCTTGATCAGCGCGACCATCCGCCCTTTCACCTGCGCCTCGTTCGCCGCGAACAGCGCGGCGACGTCCGGATTGCGCGTCGCCTCCGCCGCGGTCTCCACGCTGATGCGCGCATAGACGGGCTCGCTCGACAACTCCATCAATGCCAGTGCGATCTCCTCGATCGCGGTCAGCGCATCGTCGGCGTCCGCATGCCGTGCGAACAGTTCGGCCATCTCGCGCTGGTCCTCCTGCGCGACCGCCTCGATGATCGCCGCCTTCGTCGGGAAATAGTGGAACAGGTTGCCGGGGCTCATGCCGGCCGCCTTGCAGATCGCGGCCGTGGACGTCGCATGGAAGCCGTCGCGTGCAAAACAGTCGATCGCGGCGTCCAGGATCTGGCGCCGCTTCGCTTCCGCTCTTTCAGGGTCGATCTTTCTCAACAGGCACTCCGTGCTAGACGATGACTCGAATCTTTATTAGACTGATTAGTCGATCTATTATCGTGGCGACGTCCTGCAGGCGTCAAGGCATCGTGCCCATGCCGCCTGCGACCTCCGCTCACAGCACCGCTCCGAGGGCATCTTGAAACGAATCGCCATTGCCGGCATCGCGCTCGTCCTGCTCCTGCTGGCCGCGGTGGGGGCAATCGCGTTGCGCGGCCTGTCCGATTTCGAGCTGAAGGGCGCGGAGGTGTCGACGCTCGCCTTCCACGCCGGCGACGCCGACCTCGTCGGCACGCTCGCGCTGCCGGCCCACGCGTCCGATGCGCCGATCGTGCTGCTCGTCCACGGCGACGGGCCGCGTACGCGCTTCTCCGACGACGCGATGCTGCCGCTCGTCAACAGCCTGCTCGACGCCGGGATCGGCGTGTTCGCGTGGGACAAGCAGGGCACCGGCCGCAGCGGCGGCGACTGGCTCGCGCAATCGATGCAGGACCGTGCGAACGAAACGATCGCCGCGATGGCGCGCGTGCGCGCCGCCGTCGGTCCCGCGCACAAGATCGGCCTGCTTGGCTTCTCGCAAGGCGGCTGGGTGATTCCGCGCGTCGCGAATGCGGTGCGGCCCGCGTTCTCGGTAATCGTCGGCGGCGCCGTCAGCTGGCGCCGGCAAGGCACCTATCTGACGCGACAGCAGCTCCAGGCAACCGGCCTGCAGCCGGATCGAATCGATGCGACACTGGCCGCCGAGCGACGCGCCAACGACGCGATCTTCGGCCAGGCGGACGTGCCGGCCGATCCGCGCCGCCGCCCGGACATCGAGCCGCGCCGCTTCGGCTTCATCGCGCGCAACTACCTGGAAGACGCGTCACAGGCGCTCGCGACGATGCAGGGGCCGGTGCTGGCCGTGTGGGGCGCGCAGGATCGCAATGTCGATCCGGTCGACGAGGCGAACACTTACACGCATGCGTTCGCGAACCGGCCCGACCGGCGCGTGGTGGTCGTGCCCGGTGCGACGCATGCGCTGCTGCGCGCCGGCTGGTTCGACTACCAGCTCGAGTCCGACTGGCCGACGTGGAAGCAGTGGCTGTACACGGTGCTCGGGCGCGATGCCTATGCACCGGGCACGCTCGGGCCGATCGAAGCGTGGATTCGGGCGCAGTGAACACGTGTGCAACACGGCGACGCCTTCGAAGGCGTCGCGCATGAAACGGGCAATAGGGGCCGCGCCGGCCGGCGTGGCCGCATCAAGGAGAGGTTTCAATGTTTTCGTGGTTTGAACGGCGCCTGCCGACTTTCCCGCTCGAAGATCCCGTCACGCCGCCGCGGGGATTCTTCTCGTTCGTCTGGGCGTGCACGAAAGGCGCGCGCAGCTGGATCCTGCTGATCGCGCTGACGTCGGCCGCGCTGGCCGCGTACGAAGCCGCGCTGTTCGCGATGATGGGCCGCGTGGTCGACTGGCTCGCGTCCGCGACGCCGGCCGACTTCGGCGGCCGGCATTTCGGCACGCTCACCGGGTTCGCGGCGATCCTCGCCGGCAGTGCGCTGCTGATCGCGCTGCATACGATGGTCAAGCACCAGGTGCTCGCGATCAACTTCCCGATGCGGCTGCGCTGGCTGTTTCACCGGCTGATGCTCGACCAGAGCCTGTCGTTCTACGCGAACGAGTTCGCGGGCCGCGTGACGACCAAGATCATGCAGACCGCGCTCGCGGTGCGCGATGCGCTGTTCATGTCGGTCGACGTCGTGATCGGCGTCGCCGCCTACCTGATCGGCATCCTTGCGCTCGCGGCCAGCTTCGACTGGCGGCTGATGATCCCGCTCGCGCTGTGGGCGCTCGGCTACGGCCTGGCGTGTGCGTATTTCGTGCCGCGCCTCGGTGCCGTCGGCAGCCGCCAGGCCGATGCGCGCGCGCTGATGACGGGCCGCATCACCGACGCGTATTCGAACATCACGACCGTGAAGCTGTTCTCGCACACGCGGCGCGAAGCCGACCACGCGCGCCGCGCGATGGAAGCGTTCAAGGCGACCGGCGACGCGCAGATGCGGCTCGTCAGCGCGTTCGAGGTCGTCAACCACCTGCTGTCGACGCTGCTGCTGGTCGGCTCGACCGGCCTCGCGCTGGTTCTGTGGATGCACGGCGAGGCGAGCGCGGGCGTGGTCGCGGCGGTGATCGCGATGGCGCTGCGCCTGTCGAGCTATTCGCACTGGATCATGTGGGAAATGACCGAGCTGTTCGAGAACGTCGGCACGATCCAGGACGGCATCAACACGCTGACGAAGGTGCACAGCGTGGTCGACGTGCCCGACGCGAAGCCGCTCACGGTGCAGCGCGGCGAGATCGTGTTCGAGAACGTGCAGTTCGCGCACGAGGACAACGATCGCGCGGTATTCGACGGGCTGAACCTGACGATCCGGCCCGGCGAGCGGATCGGCCTGATCGGCCGCTCGGGTGCCGGCAAGTCAACGCTCGTGAACCTGCTGCTGCGCTTCTACGACGTGGGCGGCGGCACGATCCGGATCGACGGGCAGGACATCGCGCACGTGACGCAGGACAGCCTGCGCGGCGCGATCGGGATGGTCACGCAGGATACGTCGCTGCTGCACCGGACGATGCGCGAGAACCTGCTGTACGGTCGCCCCGACGCGACCGAGCGCGAGATGCACGACGCAGCCGTGCGCGCGGAAGCGTCCGAGTTCATCGACCGGCTGCGCGACCGCCATGGCCGCAGCGGCTACGACGTCGAGGTCGGCGAGCGCGGCGTGAAGCTGTCGGGCGGCCAGCGGCAGCGCGTCGCGATCGCGCGCGTGATGCTCAAGGATGCGCCGATCCTCGTGCTCGACGAAGCAACCAGCGCGCTCGATTCCGAGGTCGAAGTCGCGATCCAGCGCAGCCTCGACGACCTGATGAGCGGCAAGACGGTGATCGCGATCGCGCACCGGCTGTCGACGATCGCGGCGATGGACCGGCTGATCGTGCTCGACGAAGGGCGCATCGTCGAGGAAGGGACGCACCAGCAGCTGCTGCAGGCGGGTGGAATTTACGCGGCGCTGTGGGCTCACCAGAGCGGCGGGTTCCTCGGGGAGACGGCGGAAACGGAAAGCGTCGCGCAGTGAGCGGGGCCGCCATGGCAACATGGCGGCACTTCGAGCATCGCTCGTCGGACGAACCCCGGGGGCACAATGCGCCCCCCCTCGCCGCCCGGTCAATGCAACGTCGCGAACAGCAGGTTCAGTCCTTCCGAGATAATCGGATGACCGATGATCGCATCGCGCACCGCCGTGTACGGCAGGCCGCCGAGCATCGCCATCTGGACCGCGGTCGTCACATCGCCGGCACCCGTGCCGACCATCGTGAACCCGAGAATCGCGCCGGTGCCCGGATGCACGAGTGCCTTCATGAACCCGCGCGTGTTGCCGTCGGTGCGCGCCCGCGGCACGGCAGCCATCGGCAGCTTCGCGACCCGGACGTCGATCTTTCGGGCATTCGCGTCCGTTTCGTTCAAGCCGATTCGGCCGAGTTCCGGGTCGATGAACAATGCATAAGGGATGAGGCGCTCCGCGGTGCTCGCCGGACGGCCTTCGATACCGGCTTTCAGCACGCGGTAGTCATCGAACGACGCATGCGTGAACATCGGCGTGCCCGCGACTTCGCCGATCGCCCACGTGCGCTCCGCCGTCGTCGCGAGCCGGTGGTCGACCTTGATGAACCCGCGCTCGTTCGTCTCGACGCCGGCGAGCTCCAGCCCGATGCCGGCGGTCTGCGGCGTGCGCCCGGTTGCCACGAGCACGTGCGAGCCTTCGATGGCACGGCCGTCGGCCAGCCGCACCGTGACATGCTCGCCGCTTTTGCCTTCGACGCCGACGAGCCGCGCGGCGAGTTCGACGCGAATGCCGTCGTCGGTCAGCGCCTGCTGGATGACCGTGCTGACGTCCTCGTCTTCGCGCATCGCGACGCGCGGCGTATCGCTGACGAGCGTGACCGCGCTGCCGAGCCGCCGAAACGCTTGCGCCATCTCGAGCCCGATGTAACCGCCGCCGATGACGACCAGATGCCCGGGAAGCGTCGTCAGTCGCAATGCCTCCACGTGCGTGAGCGGCTGCGCATCGCGCAGCCCCGGCACGTCCGGGATCGACGCGACCGTCCCCGTGTTGATGTAGACGTTCTCGCCCTCGTAGATCGCTTCGGCCCCGTCGGCGCCGCGCACCGCGATGGTTCGCGGCGCGACGAACCGCCCCGTCCCGATCACGAGTTCGAGACCCGACTGCTCGAATGCGCGGCGATTGACGTCGACCATCCCGTTCACGACCGACGCGACATACGCGGAAACGCCCGCCATGTCGGCCGTCACGTCTTCCCGTTGCGCCGCATCCTGCCACGCATGCATCGCGCGTGCACGGTGTATCAGTGCCTTGCTCGGGATGCACGCGACGTTGATGCACGAGCCGCCGATCATCCCGCGCTCGATTACCGCGACGCGCTTGCCTTGCCGGGCCATCTCCATCGCAAGCGATTTTCCGCCCTTGCCGCCGCCCAAAAACAGGTATTCGACCCGCTTGACCTCTGCCATGCTGCTCTCCAGGTTCCGTTCGTCCCGCTCGAAGTGTGTGAGTCGCACGCGTTGCCGCGTCACGACTGCAAAAAGGCGAGCAGATCCGCATTGACGCGATCGGCATCGACGACGCACATGCCATGCGATGCGCCTGCATACACCTTCAGCGTCGCATGCTTCACGATCTGCGCGGACAACCGGCCTGCATTGTCGATCGGCACGATCTGGTCGTCGTCGCCGTGCAGGATCAGCGTCGGCACGTCGATCTTCCTCAGGTCCTCCGTGTAGTCGACTTCGGAGAATTCGCGGATGCACAGGTACTGGCCGTGGATGCCGCCCGTCATCCCCTGCGCCCAGAATGCGTCGACGGTGCCCGCCGACACGGTCGCGCCCGCCCGGTTGAAGCCGAAGAACGGCACCGCGAGATCGCGATAGAACTGCGACCGGTTGGCGGCCACGCCGCGTCGAATGCCGTCGAACACGTCCAGCGGCAACCCGCCCGGATACGCGTCGGTCTTCAGCATGAGCGGCGGCACGGCGCCGATCAGCACGGCCTTCGCGACCCGCTTCGTCCCATGCCGGCCGATGTAACGCGCGACCTCGCCGCCGCCCGTCGAATGGCCGACCAGCGTGGCATCGCGCACGTCGAGCGCGTCGAGGAGTGCCGCGAGATCGTCGGCATACGTGTCCATGTCGTTGCCGGCGAACGGTTGCCCCGAACGACCGTGACCGCGCCTGTCGTGCGCGATCACGCGGTAGCCGTGCTGCACGAGGAACAGCATCTGTGCGTCCCATGCGTCGGCGTTCAGCGGCCAGCCGTGCGAGAACACGACCGGGCGACCGACGCCCCAGTCCTTGTAGAAAATGCGGGTGCCGTCTTTCGTGGTGATGGTGGTCATGGTGATTCCGTTGGAATGGTAGCGATGTACGCTCAGAAGCCTTCGAGCACGATCTTGCCCTTCGCGCGCCCGCCCTCCAGCAGCGCGTGCGCGCGCCGCAGGTTCGCCGCGTCGATCTTGCCGAGGTGTTCGCCGACGGTGCTCTTGAGCACGCCGTCGTCGATCAGCGTCGCCACGCGGGCGAGCAGCGCGTGCTGACGGTCCATGTCGGGCGTGCGGAACATCGAGCGCGTGAACATGAATTCCCAATGCAGCGAGATGGCCTTGCGCTTGAGCGGCATCGCATCGAGCGTGTCCGGATCGTCGATCAGCGCGAGCTGGCCCTGCGGCTTCAGTACGTCGACGATCTGCGCGTAGTACGCGTCGGTATGCGTGAGGCTGATTACGTGGTCCACGTGGTCGATGCCGAGCGACTTCAGTTGCGGTTGCAACGGCTGGCCGTGATCGATCACGTGGTGTGCGCCGAGCTCCACGACCCACGCGTGCGTGGCCGGCCGCGACGCCGTGCCGATCACCGTCAGCGCGGTCAACTGGCGCGCGAGTTGCACGAGAATGGACCCGACGCCGCCGCCCGCGCCGATCACCAGCACGCTCTGCCCGGCGCCGCCGCGCTCGGCGATCTTCAGCCGGTCGAACAGCAGTTCCCACGCGGTGATCGCAGTCAACGGCAGGGCCGCAGCGTCGGCAACGCCCAGTGTCGTCGGGCGACGGCTCGCAATCCGCTCGTCGACGAGACCATATTCGGCGTAGCTGCCGGGCCGCGTGATGTCGCCCGCATACCAGACCTTGTCGCCCGGCGCGAACAGCTCGACGTCGCTGCCGACCGCCTCGACCGTTCCCGCCGCGTCCCAGCCGAGAACGCGCGGGCCGCTCGGCTGCACGCCGAGCCGCAGCTTCGAATCGACCGGGTTGACGGCGATCGCGTCGATCCGCACGAGCAGATCGCGCGGGCCCGGTGCCGGCACGGGCAGCTCCGTGTCGTACAACGACGTCGGATCGTCGATCGGGACGCCGGCCTTTGCATAAACGATAGCTTTCATCATCTGCTCCTTGAAGGGGTAAGCGACGCGTTCACGCGCCGCGCAGGAATTCCGCGACGTGCGCGACATACGCGCTCGCATGCTGGAACAGCGCGCCGTGGCCTGAATTCGGATAGACGATCAACGTCGCGTCCGGCAGCCCCTGCGCGAGCACGAAGCTGTTCGCGGTGGGGATCATGCGGTCATCGTTGCCGTTGGTGACGAGGGCCGGCTGCTTGATCCGGCCCAGCTTGCCTGCCACGTCACCGCTCCAGTTCGCCCACGCGATCATCGCCTGCAGCTGAGCGGACGCGACTTCGGGGCCGGCCGGAAAATCGGGTTCGGCAGTGCGCGCGGCAAGGCGGTCGACGAATGCGGCGGCGGCCGCCTGGCCGGCCGGCGTTGCCGGGAAAAACAGCCGCTTGAGCTTTTCGCTCATCGGCATCTCGCCGTCCGTGTAGATCGCGAGCAGTTCCGGCCGGTCCATCCCCGCGCCTTCGCCGCCTTCGGGCGCGGTGCCGGACAGGATCATCCGCTCGACCAGCTCCGGTCGCGCAATCGCGATGTCCTGCGCGAGAAAGCCGCCGAGCGAAAACCCGAGGATATGCAACCTGTCGATCGACAGTGCGTCGACGAAGTGCAGCACGTGCTGCGCCATGTGCGCGATCGACGTCGGAACCTGTCCGCCGGAGCGACCGACGCCGGCGTTGTCGAACAGGATGATTTCGCGATCGCGGGCCAGCACGTCGACGATCGCCGGATCCCAGTTGTCCAGCGTGCCGGTGAAGTGCTGAAGGCACAGCAGCGGCCGCCCGCCCGTTTCGTTGCCGAAGCGGCGATACGCGTAGCGCACGCCGGCTGCATCGACGTAGCGGGTCGGAGCGGCGGATGATGCAAATTGCGTCATGATGGGTTCCCTCGATGGGCGCGCGACGCGCGCCGTGGTTCGCGCTCAGCTCAGCGCGATGTCATGCAGGTCGATCGATACGACGAGCGGTTCCGGCACGGCCTGCCCGTCGCCTGCACGCGGGTAGATGCGTCGCTTCGTCGGGAAGCGGATCCCCGACACGGTCACATAGTCGCTGACGTAATGCGCGCCCGGCGTGTTGCCCGCGATTTCGACGTCGTAGTCGAGGCGGCGCACGAGGCCGTCCGGCCCCACGTAGATCGTCTGCGCTTTGCTGAACACTTCGAGCGTGTCCGGGTAGTGAACGCGAATCCGGCGCCATGCTTCGCCATGTTCGTTCCAGATGCCGTCTTCTTCGCAGTGCACACCGTCCCATGCAAGCACGAACGGCGCGTTCAGGTACGTCCACATCGCGCATCCGGCGAAAAACGCCAGTTGAAGTTCGTCCCACGGCGTTTCGAGCGTATGCCCGTCGAACGACCCGCGCGGCGCTTCGCGCGCCGCGAGCACACGCCCGGCCGAATCGAGCAGCGCAATGCGATCGCCGGTGAATTCGCTGCGCGCGGCCAGCGCACCGAACGGCGCATGCGACGCCCATTGGCGATCGGTCGCGACGGTGACCGTGGTGTCGTCAAGTACGCCGGCGTGACCTTTGAGACCCCACAGCGCACCGCCTTGTACGAGGCGCGCGCGCACCTGCCGAAACTTGCGCCACTGCGCGAGCCCGCCGTGGGCGTCGATGATGGATTGGGCGATTGCGTTCATGCGGAAGCTCCGTTGAGTGCGGAATTCATGGTCAGTACCGCGCGGAACCGGACGTCCGCGCGCATCATGCGGTCGTATGCCGCCTGCGCCTGCTCGAGCGGAAACGTTTCGATCATCGGCCGCACGTTCTGCAGCCGTGCGAACGCGAGCGTCTCTTCGTTATCCGCCACCGTTCCCGTCAATGCGCCGACGACGGAGCGGCCCCCGAACACGAGGTCGACCGCATTCACGGCGATCGGCTCGCCCGGCACGGCAACGACGATCAGCTTGCCGCGCGCGGACAGCCCCGCGACGGTGTCGGCCATGCCCGAGCCGGTCGGCGCCGTGCCGAGCACGACCTTCGCCCCGCCGAGCGCGCGCAGCGCGGCGGCGACGTCCTCGGTCCGCGCATCGATGTAGCGATGCGCGCCGAGCTGCGCGGCAAGCGCGGCCTTGTCGGCTCCGCGGGCGATCGCGACGGTGTGAAACCCCATCTTGTTCGCGAACTGCACGGCAAGATGGCCGAGCCCGCCGAGGCCATGGATGGCAACCACGTCGCCGGCCCGCGCGCCGGCATTGCGCAGCGCGTTGAACGTCGTGAGCCCCGCGCACAACAGCGGCGCGGCCTCGGCCGCATCGAGATCGTCCGGCACGCGCACGAGCCCGCGGGCTTCGGCCAGCATGATTTCCGCGTAGCCGCCGTCCGTCGTCATCCCGGTGATGACCGGGTTCTCGCAGTTCACGACGTCGCCGTGCCGGCACGACGGGCACGTGCGATCCTCGCCGGCGAGAAATCCCACACCGACACGTTCGCCGAGCCGCCAGCCGGACACCCCTTCGCCCAGCGCGTCGATTCGGCCGACGACTTCATGCCCCGGTACGCGCGGCGGCGCGCCGTCAGGCGCTTCGCGCTCCACGGTTGCGCTGTCGGAATGGCATACGCCGCAGGCTTCGACGCGAATGCGCACCTGCCCCTGCGCCGGCGCGGGAATCGGCCGCTCGACCAGTTCCAGCCGTCCGGGCGCCTTGACTACCGCCGCGCGGTAAGTCGCTTGATTCGTCATGATTGCCTCGTTACTCGAAACGGAAGTTCGACAGATCGACACCGACGATCAACGGAGCGGGCAGCGCCACGTTCGCGTCGGTACGCGGATAAATCCGGAAGCGTGTCGGCATCCGGATGCCTTGCACGTCGACGTAGTCGCTGATGTACCGCGCAGCCGCGTTGCGCCCCTGGATGTCGACCTCGTAGTCGTGCCGGCGCAGCAGCCCGTCCGCGTCGAAGTAGAACGTCTGCACGGCGCTATGCGTGGCGATCTCCGGCGCGAACTCGACATGCAGCCGCCGCCACGGCAGCCCGTCGACGATCCACGGCTCGATTTCGCGGCTGCGAACGCCGCTGTGACGCAGCAGGAACGGCGACGTCAGATACGTCCACATCGTGTAGCCGGCGAAGTACGCCAGCTGCGCGTCGGACCACGGCGTCTCCATTTCATAGCCGTCGAACGATGCGCGAGGTGCGTCGAGCGTATCGACCACGGTACCGTCGTCACGCCGGATCTCGACGCGCGAGGGCGTGTAGACGGAGTGGTCCGTCGTCGGAGCGAACGGGGCATGCGATACATGCTGCTCGTGCAACTGCACCGTCACGCGCGAATCGGTGAGCACGCCGTCGCGCTGCTTCAGCGCCCAGATCGCGCCCGTGTGATGCAACTGCGCCGATACGCTGCGAAAGCGCCTGAAGCGCTCCATTCCCCCTGCCGCGCGAATCGCCAAATCAACCAGATCTTCCATTTGTCATCCTAAACAATAAGAAACGTTTTCCTCATTCGTCCGCTGCGCGCGCGATCAGCCAGCGTGCACGCCGACGAACGCCGCGATGTGTCTGGCGCAAGCCACCGGATACTCGAGTTGCGGCCCGTGCCCGGTGCGCGGCAGCGTCACGAGATGCAGCGTCGGTAGCTGGCCGTTGAGCGCATACCAGTTCTCCACTGGGAACACGATGTCGTGATCGCCGCCGACATGAAGAACCGGAATCGACGTCGAGCGCAGCGCATCGAGCACGGCATCGACCGGAAAGGCCGGGTTCCGCGGGCCGTCGCCGACCTGCTCGCCGGCCCACGCGACCGGTACCGCCGGGCTCAGGTCGACCTTGCGCTGAGCGACGCGCGCGGCCGCAAGCTCGGCCGCCGCGCGGCTCGCGGCGGAGGCCGGCTCGAAGAACAGCGTGACGAAATCCTCGAAGTCGTTTTCGCGCTTCGCCATCGTGTAGAACAGCGGTTCGCCGGCCTTGACCAATGGGCCCGGCGGCGTGGTCGCGATCAGCACCGCGTGCGTGACGAGTTGCGGCGCTTTTGCGAGCACGATCTGCGCGGCCATCCCGCCGACCGACCAGCCGCCGATCACGGCCTTGCCGAGCTTGAGCGCGACGATCAGGTCGATCGCGTCCTTGGCGAGCGACGCAGGATGATAGGTTCGCTCGCCGCTCGACTGCCCGAGGCCGCTGTAGTCGAAGATCGTGACCTGGAAGCCCTGCTCGACGAGACTGTCGAGGAACAGCGGATCCCACGTGTCCATGGTTCCGCGAAAGCGCACGCACAGCACGAGCGGCGTGCCGCGGCCGAACATGCGATACGCGAGGCGCCGACCATCGACGTCGACGAACTGCGTTCTGGCGCCGAGGCTCGGACTATCGTTTTCCATAAGTTCTCCCGTTGTTCGAAACAAAACCGCGTAATGGACATGCCCGGTCGCGATGACGCCCGAACGCACCGTTGCCGCGCCCGCATGCCGCCCTGCCGCCCCTTCAGCATCCTGCGAGCGCGCGCATCACCCACTGCACGAGTTCGCGTGGATCGAGCGGTTTCTCCAGCACGCACAATGCACCGAGCCGTCTCGCCTCGAGCACCCGGCGCGCGCTCGGGTGCGCGGTCACGAAGATGATCGGCACGTCGCAACATCCTGCGCGCAGCACGGCGAGCAACTCGATGCCCGACATCCCGGCCATCTGGATATCGCACACGATGCAGTGCGACGTCCCGCTCGCGCCGTGCTCGAGAAACGCCTCGGCCGATGCGTACAGCCTCACGCGCACGCCCATCGAGCGCACGAGCGATTCCAGCGACTGTCTCATCGCCAATTCATCGTCGATGATGCAAACCGTCTTGTCGTGCACAGAGTGTCTCGCGTGACGCCACGCTCGCTGGCAGGGCCGGGAACGCAACCGGATTTCGGACAGCGTACCGACCGCCCCCTGTACCGGCAATCATGCCGAGGTATGGTGCGGCCGATACCGACCGTACCCGCTCGCGCGTCACCGGCCGTCCGCGCTGGCGGACGGCGCCGGTGCGACTGCCGCGGCATGGATCATCCTGTCCCAGTTGCACGGAACGGTGCGGCTGCGCCCCCGCGGCCGATACACGCGATCGCCCGGCTTGATCGGCGCACCGGTCAGCACGCAGCGCGACGCCGTTCTCGCGGTCACGCAATGCCACAGCTGTTCGCCGAAATGCCCGTACCTCGGGTCGCTCCAGCGCACGCTGACAGCGGTATCCGACAGAATCTCGACGATCCTGATCCGCGAGGCCATCGGCGCGGCGGCCTCGCGCGCGCCGTCGTTGCGCTTGCCGCGCACGCGCCGCCGATGCGAGCCGGGCACGCCCGCCGTTCTCGACGGATCCAGCAGGCCCATCAGCGCGCGTTCGAATACATCGTCGTATGCACACGTTGGCTGCGTCATCTCTACCGTTCCCCTCGCATTGAACGCGCATGCGCGGCTTGCACAATCGATCCGTCGCACCGACGCATCGCGAACATCGCCTCTTCGCCACCGGCCGCGCCGCGCGCTTCACTCACGTTGGAATCGAGTCTAGAGGAACGGTTTTCTGCGATCCATCAGACCGTGGTCGATGCCCTCCCATACCAAAGTCTGACCGTCGCGCCGGCCTGCATGCGCCCGCGGTCACGGCCAGCAACACGCGGCGATCTGCTTTATAGTTGCAACTACATCGAAGTCGGACGCGCACGTCGTTCGTCGTCCCGATCCTTCACTTCCGGTCATCCGGCTTCGCGCCGCGCGCGAGCCTCAGCAAGCACCACGTCCCCATGTCCACGTCCGCAGCCCCGACGATCGCCCCGCCTGCCGACTCTCATCCCGCGGAAAGCGAGCTGTTCCTGTCGGCGCCGATACCGATCCTGGTCGAAGACTGGTCGCGCGTTTATCGCGCGGTGAAGGAACTGGAGATGGCCGGGGTCACCGATATCGACCGCTACTTCGACGAGCATCCGCAGGCCGTCGCCCGGTTGCGCGCGCTGCATGCGTTCGTGGCGGCCAACGACGCGGTGGTGCAACTCTTCGACGCGGAATCGAAGGAGCATTTCCTGCAGCACGCGGAGATCCTGTTGCCGGCCGACCGGCTGAGCAACAGCGCGGTGCTGCGCGCGATCTACGAAAACCGGACGACCTGCCAGGGCGAGCGCACGCTGGTGACGTTCAAGGGGCGCCGCGTACCGATCGTATGGCGCTGCTCGCTGCCGAAGCACGAGGACGGCTACCGGCGCCTGCATTTCTATGCGTTCGACGTGACCGAGCAGAAGGAGAACAGCGACCGGCTCGCGGTATTGCGCGCGGAAGCCGCACGCGCGGCCCGCGTGTCGCTGTTTGCGGAGATGTCGGCCTCGATCCTGCATGAGGTCAGCCAGCCGCTGTCGGCCGTCGGTTCATCGGCCGAAGCGGCGTTGCGCTGGCTCGAGCGCGACGAGCCCGACGTCGCCGAAGCCGCTGCCGCGATCACGCAGGCCGCTCGGTGGGCGAGCGATGCGACGGAGATCTGCCGCAAGATTCGCGGCTTCATCGGCAAGGCGCCGGCGAAGTGCGTCGACTTCGCGGCCGCCGATGCCGTGCGCGCTGCGCTGTTCCTGATCGCACCGGAAGCCGCTGCACGCAACGTTCGTGTCGACAGCGACATCGATGCCGACGCACGCCTGTTCGCCGATCCCGTGCAGGTTCAGCAGGTGCTCGCGAACCTGATGATGAACGGCATCCAGGCGATCGAAAGCGGCCCGTCGCACGCGCGCACGCTGACGGTCTCGGTCAAACCGAGCGGCGCCGAAGTCGTGTTCGACGTATGCGACACGGGGCCGGGCATCGAACAGCAATCGATCGATCAGCTTTTCGAGCCGTTTTTCACGAGCAAATCCGACGGCATGGGAATGGGCCTCACGGTCGCACGCTCGATCGTCGACGCCCACCAGGGGCGCATCTGGGCACGCGGCGAACCGGGCGCCGGCTGCTGCTTCTCGTTCGCGCTGCCGGCCCACCCGCGCACGCCCGACCCGGCCGCATGACGCTCGCGGCGTGGCGCGCGGCGTCATGTCGCCAGTTGCACGCCGATCGCCTCAGACTTGCGCACGAGATCCGCAAGTGACGACGCATTCATCTTGCGCATCACCGATGCGCGATGCTGCTTGATGGTGATCAGGCTCAATCCGAGATGCGACGCGATCTGCTTGTTCAGGGCGCCGCTGACGACGTACGCAAGCACTTCGCGCTCGCGGCGCGTGAGCAGCTCGAACGACTGCCGCAACTCGTCATGCGTGTCGTTGCGGACTCGCCGTGCCGCGTCCAGCGACAGTGCGAGATTCACGGCGTCGATCAACTCGTGGTCGGTGAACGGCTTCACGAGAAAATCGACCGCGCCGCCCTTCAGCGCCTTGCGACACACTTCGACGTCCGCGAACCCCGTGATGACGACGATCGGGATCGACGGCCGGTCCGACGCCTGCTGAAACACCAGCCCGCTCTCCCCGCGCAGCCGCACATCGAGCAGCAGGCAGCTCGTGACATTCTCCCGGTGCGTCGCGCGCAGCTCCGCGGTACTCGCGAAGGTCACGACGCGCAGGCCCAGCGATCGCAACAACGTATCGAGCGATGCGCGTATGGCCGGATCGTCGTCGACGACGTATACAACAGCCGTCGAATCGTCTTTCATCGCTGCATCTGACATATCCTGCGCCCCAACCGTCCGTTCAGTTTTCATCATCGCGAACCGCGCGTCGCCCGACACGGCGCCGACGACGAGCGCCGTCCCGGCCACCCGCAAGGGCGGCCGCGGCCCGCGCAGCGCTTCGCCGATCCGCGCCACTTCGGCGGTTGCGTCATGCGCGTCGTGCGCGTCATGCGCGTCGTGCGGCGCGGCGGCGCGGCGTGCCTGCAGATGCCGGACACGCTTCGCACGTGCGGCAACGCAATCGGCGACCGGTCGCGTCCGTGCGGCACACACGGACGGCCCCAGCCTGGCGACTTGACGCGGGCTGCCGGGAACGGTTCGCAAAACCGTGAGCGGACGAGCGTGCGGCCCGCTGTTGACGAGTCGTCGGTTCGGCTCTCCCGAGCAGGTACCGCCCGAAGAACATTCTATTGAGGATGGGCGCACGTGGAGGGACGTAGTTCCCTCCTTTCGTGCCATGATGTTGCAGCGCGAAATCCGGTATCGGCCAGCCGCGCTCAGTCGGTGTCCGCGTGTTCCGGCTTGCGCTGGCGCCGCAAGGCCTGCGGCGGATGGCCGAACGCGCGCACGAACGACCGCCTCATCCGCTCGGTATCCGCATAACCGGTTTCCCGTGCGATCGTGTCGATGGTCCATGACGAACTCGTCACGAAATCCCGGGCCGTTTCGAGCCGGATGCGCTCGACTGCCTTTGCGGGCGTCAGGCCGGTTTCATCCTTGAAGCGGCGCGTAAACTGCCGCTTGCTCATCCTCGCCACGTCGGCCAGCTTGTCGACGCTCAGATCGGTGCCGAGATTCGCCCGGATGTGCGTGATGACGTCGTGGATCCGATTGCTGCGTGCCGGATGGTCGATCAGCACGGACGATTGCGGCTGCGACCCCGAGCGTCTCCAGCGCTCGAGCACCAGGTCTTTCGCGACCTGCAAGGCGGCGTCCGGGCCGAGATCCTCTTCGAGCATCGCGAGCGCCATGTCCATGGCCGTGCTCATTCCGGCTGAACTCCACAGCGAGCCGTCGCGCACGAAGATGCAATCCTTCTCCACCGACACTGCGGGATAGCGATCCCTGAACCGGTCGAGAAACGCCCAATGCGTCGTTGCACGGCGCCCGTCCAGCAGGCCCGCCTCGGCCAGCAGAAACGCACCGAGGCAAATCGACGCCATGCGTTCGACCTTGCCGGACAGATCGACCAGCAGTTCGCGCATGCGGTCCGTGAGCGGCGGCGTCGACAGCGAAGCGCCGACGAATACCGTGTGCAACTCCGACAGCCGCGCCGGTTGCGTCGATGCGCACATGCCGAACGACGCCTCCACGGGGCCGCCATCCTCCGAGATCACGCTCACCTCATAGAGCGAGCGGCCCGCGCGGAGATTGGCGATGTCGAACACGGACAACGCGAGCAGGCTCATCACCTGAAACTGAGGGACGAGGACAAGCCCAATGCGACGCATACTGACCTCACGCGAATCGACCCCGCCGGCGCATGTCGGCAGGGTCACAACAAACGGAAAAGCGGGCATGCGGCGGTGATCGCGGCATGCCAACCGGCACTCCGGCGATGCTACAAGATTTCGAGACAGGAAAGAATGGCCATGCTGCGCCCATGGCCGAGCGTTCGGGCCGGCCCGTCGCACGACGACTGACAGCAGGCGCGTGCCTGCGACGCTTACACTGTCCACCGTCACGTTCGTCACGACACAAGGAGCCCGGCATGCCGACGGTATGGGGACGACGCGTTGAACCCGGTGCAGCCGGCCCTGTTCGGATCGGGCGGCGATCTCCACCGACGGCGCGCGCGGATCGCGCGGCAGGCCTGCAGCGTGCCGCACAGCCGGACGCTAGAGCCGCACGATCGTCGACTTCAGCTCGGTGTACTTGTCGAGCGCATGCAGCGATTTGTCACGACCGTTGCCCGACAGCTTGTAACCGCCGAACGGGAAGTTCATGTCGTCGCTGCCGTCGCCGTAGCAGTTGACCCACACGGTGCCCGCGCGCAGACGTCGTGCCACCGCGTGCGCGGTCGAGAGGTCGGCCGACCAGACAGCGGCGGCCAGTCCATACTCTGTGTCATTGGCGATCCGCACGGCCTCGTCGACATCGTCGAACACGATCACCGACAGCACCGGCCCGAAGATTTCCTCGCGGGCGATCTTCGCATCGGGCTTCACCTCGAACACCGTCGGCTTGACATAGAACCCGCCCGTCTCCTCGCGCACGCGCATGCCGCCCGTGACGAGCTTGCCTTCGTCGCGCCCGGCACCGATATACCCCATCACGCGATCGAGCTGCGTGCGGTCGACGATCGCCCCCATCGTCACCGACGGATCGAGCGGGTGCCCGGGCGCGAAGCGCCGCGACGCGTCGACCAGCTTCGCGACGAATGCGTCCTTGATGTCGCGATGCACGAGCAGGCGCGAGCCGGCCGTACACACTTCGCCCATGTTGAAGAAGATCGCGTCGGCGGCCGCCTGCGCGGCGCGGTCGAGATCGGGGCAATCGCGCAGCACGATGTTCGGCGACTTGCCGCCGAGTTCGAGCCACACGCGCTTCAGGTTCGATTGCGCAGCGCACGCCATGATCTGCTGCCCCGTACGCGTCGACCCTGTGAACGCGATGCAGTCGACGTCGCGATGCAGCGCGAGCGCCCTGCCCGGCTCCGCGCCACCCGGCACGACGCTGAACACGCCGGCCGGAATGCCGGCCTCGCACGCGAGCTGCGCAACACGGATCGCGGTGAGCGGCGATTTCTCGGACGGCTTGAGCACGACGCTGTTGCCGGCCGCGAGCGCCGGCGCGAATTTCCATGCGGCCATCAGCAGCGGGAAATTCCACGGCACGACGGCCGCGACGACGCCGATCGGCTCGCGCGTGACGAGCCCGACCAGATGATGGTCCACCGGCGCGACTTCGCCGCCGACTTTGTCGATCGCTTCCGCATACCAGTCGACGCAATGCGCGGCGGCCGGCACGTCGATCGCCGTGGTATCGGCGATCGGCTTGCCGGTGTCGAGCGTCTCGAGCAGCGCGAGCTCGTCGAGGTGCTCGCGCATCAGCGCGGCCCAGCGCTGCAGCACCGCCTTGCGGGCGCGCGGGTTCATGCCGGCCCAGCTCCGCGCGTCGAACGCGCGGCGTGCGGCCGTCACCGCGAGGTCGACGTCGTCGGTGCTGCAATCGGCCACGTGCGCAAGCACGCCACCGTCGATCGGGCTCACGCAGGCGAAGGTCGCGCCGGTTTGCGCGTGGCGCGCCTCGCCGTCGATGAACGCGCGCCCTTCGATCCGCAGCACGGCCGCGCGGGCTTGCCAATCTTCGAATGTCGATTGATTCATGTGTTTCCTCGTGAAAGATCGCGGATCACGATCCGGTGACCGGATCGATCGGCGTAAAGATGCCCGCACGTGCCTCGATCGCTTCGCCCGCGGCGAGACACAGCGCTTCCTGGAAGCGTCCGGCGACGAGCTGCACGCCGGTCGGCACGCCATCGCGGATGCCGGTCGGCACCGACAGCCCCGGCAGCCCGAGCAGCGCGGTCGCGAGCAGCGGCCCCTGCCGCTCGACGATCGCGCGCATCGCGTCGTCGCCGTGCTGATCGGCGTCGATCGCGAACGGCTGCGCGCACGACACCGGCATCAGCAGCAGCGGATAGCGCGCGAAGAACTGCTGCCAGTCGCGCAGCAGCGCGGTGCGCCGCGCGAGGCCATTCATGTAGCCCTCGAGATCCAGCGGCTTCGCGAGACGGCGCTGGCTCGCGAACGCGGTACGGATCGCCGCGTCGCCGTGCTGCATGATCACGTCGCCGAGGCCGCTGCGCGCTTCGTTGGTCACCAGGTCCAGCCACAGTTCGCACGCTTCGGCGAACCGCGGCGGCTCCGCTTCCTCGACGATGCAGCCGGCTTCTTCAAGCCAGCGCGCGGCCTGCCGGATCGCGTCGACCACCACCGGATCGGACGGCACGCCCGGCAGCGCCGCGCAAACGGCCACACGCGCGGGGAACGCGGCTTCACGTGCATTCGGCGCGACCGGCATCCACCATGCGTCGCGCGCGTCGCCTGCCGCCATCGCGTCGAGCGCGAGCCGCAGGTCGCCGACCGTGCGCGCGAGCGGCCCCTGCACGGACGCAAGCTGCACCGCGAGCGTGCGGTCCTTCGACTGCGTCGGGTTGTACGCCGGCACGCGCCCGGTGCTGGGCCGCAGCCCGGCGACGCCGCACGCGTAGGCCGGGTAGCGGATCGAGCCACCCAGGTCGTTGCCGTGCGCGATCGCGCCGATACCGGCCGCCACCGCCGCGGCTGCGCCACCGCTGGAACCGCCCGGCGTCAGCGACGCATCCCACGGATTCGACGTGCGGCCATGCAGGTCGTTATCGGTGAACCAGCGGTACGAAAACGCCGGCGCATTGCTGCGCCCGATCACGATCGCGCCGGCCTTGCGCAGGTTCGCTGTCACCGGGCTGTCCTCGTGCGCGATCAGGTCCGAAAACGCGCGCACGCCGTTGGTCGTCGCGTATCCCGCCGTGTCGACGTTGATCTTCACGGTCACCGGCACGCCGTGCAGCGGGCCGACCGGTGCGCCGCGCGCGATCGCGGCATCGGCATCGGACGCCGCCTGCAACGCGCTGTCGGTCATCACGTCGACGATCGCGTTGATGACGGGGTTCACTGCTTCAAGCCGCTGCAGGCAGCTGCGCGTGAGTTCGGTGGCAGACACGTCGCGACGCGCGACGCGCTCGGCCATCTCGGCCGCGCTGAGGCGCCACAATTCCTGGGTCATGGGTTGCTCCTCGTTGATCTCGATGGTTGTCCTGAACCGGCCGCGCGTTACGCGGCCGGCTGTCCGGCTTGCGGTGCGTGCGATGCATAGATCTTGCGGCACGTTTCGACGACTTCCCACGTGCCGCGAAAACCCGGTGGAATCACGAAGCGGTCGCCCGCGCGCAACACGCGCTCGCGGCCGTCCGCGTCGCGCACGATCGCGACGCCGCTCAGCATCTCGCAATACTCCGACTCGTCGTACTCGATCGTCCAGCGGCCGGGCGTGCATGCCCAGATCCCGCAGCTGAACTGCCCGCACGGGCTGATGTAGTGATGCGACAGCGTCTGCAGCGGATTGCCGTCGAGCAGCAACCCGCTCGGCACGCGGCTCTGCGTGAGCTTCGCCGGTGCGCGCATCAGGTCGACGAGATTCGTGAGATTAGTCATGAGTGCCTCCAGGGCGTGAGTGATTCGAAACGTTTCGGTGCCGCGCGGCCTGGTGAACCGCCCGCGCGGGTCAGAGCAGGTCCATCATCCGGTGCCAGGTCATCGCGAGCGCCAGCATCGGCGTGCGCAGCGCGCGCCCGCCCGGAAAGTCGCGATGGCGAATCCGGCCGAACAGGTCGAAGCGCGTGGCCTGCGCGTCGATCGCTTCCGCGATCAGCCGCCCCGCGAGGCCCGTCACGTTGACGCCGTGCCCGGAAAATCCCTGCGCGAAATACACGGTCGGCTCGAGCCTGCCGAAATGCGGTGCGCGATTCATCGTCGCGTCGATCAGCCCGCCCCACGCGTAGTCGATCCGCACATCGGCCAGCTGCGGGAACGTCTTCAGCATGTCGCGCCGCATCGCGGCCGCGAGGTCGCGCGGCGTGCTCGTCGAACTGCTGGCCTTGCCGCCCCACAGCAGCCGGCGGTCGCGCGTCAGCCGGAAATAGTCGAGCGCCGCATTGGTGTCGCAGATCGCCGCATTGGCCGGCATCGTCTCGGCCGCGCGCGCGTCGTCGAGCGGCTCCGTTGCGATCACGTAGGTCGCGACCGGAATGATCTTGCGCGCGAGCGCCGGCGCCAGCCGCCCCAGGTACGCATTGCAGGCCAGCACGACATGGCGGGCATCCACGTGTCCGCGCGCGCACGTGACGCGGTGATGTGGCGCGGCACGATCGAGCGCAATCGCGGGCGTGTCCTCGTGGATCGTCACGCCGGCCTCGCGCGCCGCCCGTGCAAGGCCGAGGGTGTAGTTCAGCGGATGCAGGTGGCCGCTGCCTTCGTAGCGGAGGCCGCCGACGTAACGGTCCGATGCGACGAAGCGATGCATGTCGGTGCGCTCGACGACTTCGTAGCCGCGATAGCCGAAGCGTCTCGCCGCGGTATCGCGCCACGCGCGCAGCGCATCGAGATGGCGCGGCTTGTTCGCGGCGGTCAGGTAGCCGAAGGTCAGGTCGCAATCGATGCCGTACCGGTCGACCCGATGCCGGACGATCTCGACCGACTCCAGCCCCATCGCCCAGACGCGCCGCACGTCGTCTTCCGGCAGGTAGGCCGAGAACGTGTCGATATCGCACGCGTACCCGGCGATCAGCTGGCCACCGTTGCGCCCGCTCGCGCCCCAGCCGATCTTCGACGCCTCGACGAGCACGACCGAATGGCCGCGCTCGGCGAGCTCGAGCGCCGCGGACAGGCCCGTGAGCCCGCCGCCGATCACGCAGACGTCGGCCGTCACGGCCCCGTCGAGCGACGAATGCCACGTACGGTTGTTCGCCGTCGCTGCATAGTAGGACTGAACATGTTGCTGGTTTTCGAACTTGAGCATGTGCAAGACTCGCGAACGGCGTCGCGTCAGAACGCGTAGATGAGTTGGGTGGCGAGCAGGTCGTTCGACTTCTCGTACGACCCGTCGTGACGCAGGAAAACCTTGTTGCTCGCCCAGTCGTGCCGGTATTCGACCTTCACCGTCACTTGCTGGGTCGGGTAGAACAGCAGGTCGAACGCGGCAGCCTGCCGCGTCGCGCCCTTGCACTCGAAGCCGACGCCGCCGTTCGCCTTCGACAGCGCCAGGCAATCCGCATCGACGCCGAAGCCGTTGTTCGGGTCCATCCCGTTGCCGTTCAGGCCGATCGACGAGCCGCCGCCGCCGTTCTTCCGGTTCACGAGCAGGTCGTAGCGCAGCGTCGCACCCATGCGGCCGACCACCGGCGCGTTGAACTTGCGGTGCGCGAGCAGCGACAGCCCGAACCACTGTGCGAGCCCGCCGTTGAACGCGCCGTGCTGCTGCTGGCCGTAGTCGAACTCGGCGTTGTACTGCGCATCGGCGAGCGTGTAGGTCGCGTCAGCCTCGCCGAAGAAGAACGCGCCGTACGCGCTCGGTGCGTTACCGCCCACGCCGTAGCGCACGTTGCCGGTCGCCGGGTCGACCGCGCTCGGCAGCGTCTGGCGGCCGATGCTGATCGAGCCGCCGACGTCGAGCGCGCTGCCGCGCAGGTAATCGACGCGCGCGGTGAAGGTCGGCACCTTGTTGCTCGTCGTGATCGGGTCGCCGAGCGCGTTGACGCCGGTCTGCGTGACCGCGCCCGCGCTGCGGAACTGCTCGTTGCCGACGAAGAACTTCCACGCCCAGTGGCCGTCCGCGCTCAGGTAGTTGAGGCCCGCGCCGATCGACGAACCCGGATCGGAGAAGTCGTACAGCAGGTTGTGCGTGAGCGTCAGCATCATGTTCGACTGCTGGTATTCGTAGCCGCCGAAGCCCGTCACGAGCCCGCCGGTGAGCGCCGTCGTGCCCGACAGCGGTACGGTCAGGACGGCCGTGTTGATGATGTTCAGGCCGCTCGAGCCGCTGCCCGTCATCATCGACAGGCCCGCGCCGCGGTTCGGCATCAGCGTGATTTCCGCGGACGGCGCGGTCGGACCGACACCGAACGTCTTCTTGATGTCGAGGAATACATCGCCGAACGTGCTGTTGTAGTAGGTGTACGCGTTCTCGTGATTCGCGAACTGGAACGACGACGTGCCGGCACCCCGGTTGTATACGTAGGTCGGGTCGAGGTAGCCCGTCACCGACAGCCCGGCGATCGGGCCCGTGCGCGCGGCATCGGTCAGCGAATCGACCTTCAGCTGCTGGTTCGCAACTTGTTGCCGGAGTTCCGACACGTCGTCGTTGGTCAGCACGGCCGGTGCCTGCCCGTAGCCGGGTGCGGACGCATCAGCCGCCGCGCCGGTCGCCGGGTTTGACGCGTTCGCCACGTTCGCCGCCACCGATGCGGCCGACGGCTTCGCGCCGAGCTGTGATTGCAGCGCGCTCATCTGCCGTTGCAGCACCGCGATCTGCTGCTGCAGCGTCCGGATCTGGTCGGCGCTCGAGTTCGCCGCAGCCAGCCCCGGCAGCGCTCCGGCGATCAGCGCGCAGAGCATCTTCTTTTTCATGGAATGTCTCCTGGTCGTTCGTCACTGTTCGTCACTTCGTGGGATGCGGAATGCGGTCGTGCAGCGGCGGCGCGACAGGCGCGCGCGCGGACGGCATGGCGGACGGCGACGCGGGGGTGCCGGATACCTCGGGCGCGGATGCCGCGTGCCACATCCGCGTGTCGCGCGCGTGCCGCCGCTCGCGGGCCAGCATCGCGCGGTTCACGACGACGACCCCGATCATCACGACCGTGATGAACACCGTGGCGAGCGCATTCATCTCCGGGTTGAGCCCCATCCGCACGCGCGAGAACACGACGAGCGGCAGCGTCGTCGACCCCGGGCCCGACAGGAACGCGGACAGGATCACGTCGTCGATCGACACCGTGAAGGCAAGCAGCCAGCCGGACACCAGCGCCTGCGCGATCAGCGGCAGCGTGATCACGAAGAACACCTTCCATGGCCGCGCGCCGAGATCGAGCGCGGCTTCCTCGATCGAACGATCGAGCTCCTTCACGCGCGATTGCACGATCACCGCGACGAACGACAGGCACAGCATCACGTGGCCGATCCAGATCGTCAGCCAGCCGCGCCCGGCCGGCCAGCCGAAGGCCTGCTGCATCGCGACGAACAGCAGCAGCAGCGAGATGCCCTGGATCACTTCCGGAATCACCAGCGGTGCGTTGATCATCGCGGCATACAGCGTGAAGCCGCGAAAGCGCCCCATGCGGGCGAGCACGAAGCCGGCCCAGGTGCCGATCGCGACCGACGCGGTGGCCGTCAGCAGCGCGATCTTCAGCGACAGCCAAGCGGCTGCGAGCAGTTCGTCGTCGCGCAGCAGCGCGCCGTACCACTTCAGCGAGAAGCCCGACCACACCGTCACCAGCTTCGACGCGTTGAACGAGTAGACGACCAGGCTGACGATCGGGATGTACAGGAACAGGAAGCCCGCGCCCAGCACGCACGCGGACAGGATGCGATTCGCACGGTTCATGACCTGGCCTCCGCTTCGGTCTGGCTGTAATGAAGCAGCGCCATCGGCACGAGCAGCAGCAGCACCATCGTCACCGTCACCGCGGACGCCATCGGCCAGTCCATGTTGTTGAAGAATTCATCCCACATCACGCGGCCGAGCATCAGCGTGTTCGCGCCGCCGAGCAGCTCGGGGATCACGTATTCGCCCACCGCCGGGATGAACACGAGCAGGCTGCCCGCGACGATGCCGTTCCTCGACAGCGGCAGCGTGATGCGCCAGAACGCGGACCACGGCGTCGCGCCGAGATCGTTCGCGGCTTCGAGTAGCGTGAGGTCCATCTTCACGAGGTGCGCGTATAGCGGCATCACCATGAACGGCAGGTACGAATAGACCATCCCGATGTAGACGCCCGCGTCGGTGTGATACAGCCGCAGCGGTGTCGCGATCACGCCGAGTGCCGCCAATACATGGTTCAGCAGCCCGTCGTCCTTCATGATCCCGACCCACGCATAGACGCGGATCAGGAACGACGTCCAGAACGGCAGCATCACGCCCATCATCAGCAGGTTGCGGCGGGCCGGCGCCGAGCGCGCAATGAAGTACGCGATCGGGTAGCCGGCCAGCAGGCACATCAGCGTCGATGCCGCGGCCATCTTCAGCGAGCTGACGTAGGTATTCAGGTACAGGTCGTCCTGCAGCAGCAGCGCGTAATGCTTCAGCGACAGCACGACCTGCACAGTGCCGGCCTCCAGCCGCGCAAGTGCGGTGTACGGCGGGATGCCGAGCATCTGGTCGGCGAAGCTGATCTTCAGCACCAGCACGAACGGCAGCGCGAAGAACACGGCAAGCCACACGAACGGCACGCCGATCGCGACGCTGCGGCCCGATGGCAGGAAGCGCGCCAGGAAGTCGAAGCGGCCCGTGCGGGCGTGGCCGGTGCCGGCGCTCGCGGCGCCGGTCGGCACCGGCGCGGACGGATTGGAAGCGGAGGTTCTCATCGTGGCGTCCTCACTGCGTCAGCACGACGCCGCTGGCCGGCGACCACGACACGAACACGTCGTCGTTCCACGCCGGCGCGTTGTCGTTCATCAGGTGCGAGCTCGACAGGTTTGACACGACCGTCTTGCCGCTCGGCAAGCGCACGTGATACAGCGAGTAGCTGCCCATGTACGCGATGTCGGTCACGACGCCGCGTGCCCAGTTGTGCTTCGAGCCGGGTTTCTCGCGCGACACGTGCACACGCTCCGGCCGCACCGAGATGCCGACCGGCATCCCGAGCGGGCCCGTCACGCCGTGGTTCACATGCATGCGCGCCTCGAGGTCGTCACTTTCGACGAAGATGTGATCGGGCTCGTCCTCGACCACGCGGCCTTCGAACAGGTTGGTCGAGCCGATGAACTCGGCCGAGAAGCGGCTGTTCGGAAACTCGTACACCTCACCCGGCGCGCCGATCTGCACGATCTTGCCTTCGCTCATCACCGCGAGGCGGCTGGCCATCGTCATCGCCTCCTCCTGGTCGTGCGTGACCATTACGCAGGTCACGTCGACCTTCTCGATGATGTTCACGAGTTCGAGCTGGGTCTTCTGGCGGATCTTCTTGTCGAGCGCGGACATCGGCTCGTCGAGCAGCAGCAGCTTCGGGCGTTTCACCAGCGAACGGGCAAGTGCAACACGCTGCTGCTGGCCGCCGGAGAGCTGGTGCGGCTTGCGCTGCGCGTACTTGCTCATCTGCACGAGCGCCAGTGCATCGGCCACGCGTTCCTTGATCTCGTTCTTCGGCGTGCCTTCCTGCTTGAGGCCGAATGCGACGTTCGATTCGACCGTCATGTGCGGGAACAGCGCGTACGACTGGAACATCATGTTCACCGGTCGACGGTACGGCGGCAGCGACGCGAGGTCCTCGCCGTCGACGAAGATCTTGCCGGAGGTGGCCGTCTCGAGCCCGGCGAGCATGCGCAGCAGCGTCGACTTGCCGCAGCCCGAGCTGCCGAGCAGCGCGAACAGCTCGTTCTTCGCGATCGTCAGGTTCACGTTGTCGACAGCCGTGCTGTCGCCGAACTTCTTCACGACGTTTTCGATGCGGACGAAGGCGGCCGCAACCGATGCGGCAGGGAGCGTATGGATCATCGTCGTCCCCCTCAACCGCCCGACTTCAGCTGCAGCCACAGACGGTTCTGCATCCGCGCGATATCGGCGCTGCGCGGCATCGCGAGCGACGCCTTCGCGATCGTCGCGTCGGACAGGTAAATGCCCGGGTCCTGCACGATTGCCGGTGTCACGAACGGGCGCGCGGCCTTGTTGGCGCTCGGGTAGAAGATCTCGTTCGTGATCGCCGCGTTGGTCTTCGGGTCCTCGATGTAGTTGATCCACTTCAGCGCGGCTTCCGGATGCGGCGCATCCTTCGGGATCGCCATCACGTCGAACCACAGCAGGCCGCCTTCCTTCGGATTCACATAGCGGATCTCGTACGAGCGCTTTGCGTCCAGCGTGCGCCGCCGCGCGATACCGACGTCGCCCGACCAGCCGAGCACGACGCACACATCGTTGTTCGCCAGATCGTCCGCATAGCCGGCCGAGCTGAACTGCGTGACGTACGGGCGGATCTTCTTCAGCACGTCGTAGGCCGCCTGGTAGTCGGCCGGGTTCTTGCTCTCCGGGTCCTTGCCCATGTACTGCAGCGCCGCCGCGAACGCGGCGTCCGGCGCGTCGAGCAGCGAGATGCCGCAGCCCTTCAGCTTCGCCGCGTTCGCCGGGTCGAACAGCAGCGCCCAGCTGTCAGTCGGTGCGTTGTCGCCGAGCCGCTTCCTGACCGCCTCGACGTTGTAGCCGATCCCCGTCGTGCCCCATGCCCACGGCACGCCGTACTGGTTGCCCGGGTCGGCCTTCGCGACCATCTTCATCAGCAACGGGTCGAGGTTCGCGAGATTCGGCAGCTTCGACTTGTCGAGCTTCTGGTACACGCCGGCCTGGATCTGCTGCGCGAGATAGTTCGACGTCGGCACGACGATGTCGTAGCCCGAGCTGCCCGCAAGCAGCTTGGTCTGCAGCGTATCGTCGCTGTCGTAGCTGTCGTAGCGCACCTTGATGCCCGACTGCTTCTCGAAGACGGGGACCGTGTCCTTCGCGACGTACTCCGACCAGTTGTACACGTTCAGGTTGGTGTCGCCGGCATGGGCGGACAGGCTGGCCGCGACGGCCAGCACCGCCGACGTGACGCGCGCGGCGCGCAACGCCGCCGGTTGACGACGGATACGGATACGCATGGGGATTCTCCTTGTGATGGGGATCGGCCGTTGCGCCCGGTCCGGGTCCGGACTCGCGTCAACGCCGTCGAGCGGTATTCAGCACAAGGGCCAATGTAGAGATCGCGGCCGGCAGCGTCAGTCCCGAAAACCGGGACAAACGGCGACGTCGATTCCCGCCGTTTGGGTAGATTCCCGCGTAGGCAGTCGAAAATATTCGTGATACCTGTAGCGCCACCTGAAAATCTTCGACACCCGACGTCATGAGCGCTGCGCTGCCCGCCCCCGATCTCCCGCTGAGCCACGTCACGTTCGTGACCGAAACGCTGGGCGACATCGCACAAGCCGTCGGAACGCCGCAGTTCATGCGCGCCGTCTACGACACGCTCGTGCGCTACGTCGATTTCGACGCCGTGCATCTAGACTACGAGCGCAGCGCGTCTTCCGGCCGGCGCAGCGTCGGCTGGATCGGCAGCTTCGGCCGCGAGCCCGAGCTGGTCGCGCAGGTGATGCGCCACTACTACCGCAGCTACGCGAGCGACGATGCAACGTACGCGGCGATCGAAACCGAAAACGACGTGCAGTTGCTGCAGGTGTCCGCGCAGCGCGTGGCGAGCGAGCTGCGGCATCTGTTCTTCGATGCCGGCGACATTCACGACGAATGCGTGATCGCGGGCGTGACGGGCGGCACGCGTTACTCGATCTCGATCGCGCGCTCGCGGCGGCTGCCGCCGTTTTCGCTGAAGGAGCTGAGCCTCCTGAAGCAGCTTTCGCAGGTCGTGCTGCCGCTGGCGTCCGCGCACAAGCGCCTGCTCGGCGCGATCTCCGCCGACGACGCACCGCGTGACGAACTCGATCTCGACCTCGTCGCGCAATGGCTGCCGGAATGGCAGGAACGGTTGACCGCGCGCGAGATGCACGTGTGCGCGTCGTTCATCCAGGGCATGACGTCGGCGGCCATCGCGCAATCGATGGGGCTCAAGACCTCCACCGTCGATACCTACGCGAAGCGCGCCTTCGCGAAGCTCGGCGTCGATTCGCGCCGGCAACTGATGACGCTCGTGCTGAGAAACGCGTCGCGGCGGCACGACGCATAGCATCCCCGCGAGCCGGCCGCCGGCAGGTTGCGCGCGCACCCATCTCCGCGCCGCCTCATAACGATCCGACAATTTATTGGTTCCCTCGACGATGCGTCATCCGTATCGTTCACCGACTCGTCAGACCAATCGACCAACGGGGGAATCCAACAATGAAACAGATCCGTTCATTCGCACTGCTCGCACTGCCGGCCGCGCTCTATGCCGCCGGCGCTCACGCGCAAAGCAGCGTCACGCTGTACGGTATCGCCGATGCGGGCATCGCGTACGTGCACAATGCGCAGAACGCGAACGGCAGCAACGCGTCGAGCCTCGTCAAGTTCAGCAGCGGCAACCTGTCGGGCAGCCGCTGGGGGCTGCGCGGCACCGAGGATCTCGGCGGTGGCCTGGCGGCGCTGTTCCAGCTCGAGAACGGCTTCAACATCGGCACGGGCGCGCTCGGCCAGGGCGGGCGCGAATTCGGCCGCAAGGCCGTCGTCGGCCTCGCGAGCAGCACGTACGGCACCGTCACGCTCGGCCGCCAGTACGATCCGGTCGTCGATCTCGTGCAGGGCCTCACGCAGGACAACTACTTCGGCGGCGTGTTCGCGACGCCGGGCGACCTCGACAACTACGACAACAGCCTGCGCGTCAGCAACTCGGTGAAATACACGAGCCCGCTGATCTCGGGCTTCCAGTTCGAAGGCCTGTACGGCTTCGGCGGCGTGGCGGGCGCCACCGGCAGCGGCCGCACGTACAGCTTCGGCGCAAGCTACGCGAACGGCCCGCTGTCGCTCGGCGCCGGCTTCTTCTACGCGAACGGCGGCTCCACCGTCGCGAACGGCGTACGCACGTGGTCGAGCAGCTCGGACACGCTGTTCAACACCGTGATCAACCAGGGCTTCTCGAGCGCGAAGTCGATCCAGATCGTGCGCGTGGCCGGCCAGTACGTGGCCGGGCCCGCCACCTTCGGCCTCGCGTATTCGAATACGCAGTACGGCGCGGACACGCTGTCGGCGTTCAGCCAGAACGCGAAGTTCAACAACGGCTCGGCGTTCTTCAACTGGCAGTTCTCGCCGGCACTGCGCGCGGGCGTCGGCTACAACTACACGTCGCTGACGGGGCCGAGTTCCGCGCACTACAACCAGGTCAACCTCGGCGCGGATTACGCGCTGTCGAAACGCACCGACCTGTATGCGCTGTTCGGCTACCAGAAGGCGAGCGGCAACACGCTCAACGCGAACGGCGCGGTCGTGAAGGCCGCCGCGTCGGTCGGCTCGTACGGCGTGAACTCCGGCACCGATACGCAGGAACTCGCGATCGTCGGGATTCGCCACAAGTTCTGATCGCGTCGCCGCACGGCGACAACGACGACAGCCGGCAGGCGCGCACCGCGGTGCGCGCCTGCGGCGTTTACACTGTCGCGATCCCGTTCCGCACGACACAGGGGGCCGGCATGCTGACCGTATGGGGACGCCGCAATGCATTCAACGTCCAGAAGGTGATGTGGCTCGTCGACGAGCTCGCGCTTGCGCATCGGCACGTGCCGGCCGGCGGGCAGTTCGGCGTGCTCGACACGCCCGATTTTTTGGCGATGAACCCGCACGGGCGCATACCGGTGATCGACGATGGCGGCACGGTCGTCTGGGAATCGCACAGCATCCTGCGCTACCTCGCCGCGCGTTACGGGCGCCCCGGCTTCTGGTACGACGACCCCGCCGAACAGTCGCGCGCCGACCGCTGGATGGACTGGTCGCAAACCACGTTGCAGCCGACGTTCCTGAACGGCGTGTTCCGGGGTTACTTCCGGACGCCGCCCGAACAGCGCGACCCGGTGCGCGTCGAGCAAAGCATCGCGCAGTGCGCGCAGCACTTCCAGGCGCTCGATGCAGCGCTGGCCGGGCAGCCGTTTCTCGCGGGCGACGCGCTCACGCTCGCCGACATCGCGGCCGGCACGCACCTGTATCGCTACTTCGAACTCGACATCGCGCGGCCGGACATCCCGCACGTGCAAGCGTGGTACGAACGGCTGAAAGCACGGCCCGCATATCGCACGCACGTGATGATTCCGTTCGACGACCTGCGCGGGCGGCTCGACTAGGCATCGGGCCGGCAGCGGATCGGCCTGTAGGAAGGTTGTAAGAACAACGGTGTATGTTGCCGACCTGTACGCCCGCCCGATGTGCACGGTGCGGGTCGTGACTGGCCAACCACACAGGCAAGGCAATGAGCGCTCAGGACATTGCGGTCGATGTCGCGTTCCGGACGGACCAGGCGGTTGCCGCGCATCGCAACGTCGGCCTCGACGCGTTGCGCGCCTGCCTGACGTTGCTGGTCGTGTTTCACCACTGCGCGATCACGTACGGCGCGCTCGGTGGGTGATACTACCACGAGGTGGCCGCGGGGCCGTCGGTGCAATCCGCGCTGTTGACGCTCTTCTGCGCGATCAACCAGGCATTCTTCATGGGCCTGTTCTTTTTCCTGGCGGGCTACCACACGCCACCCTCCATCGATCGCAAGGGTGCCGCCCGCTTCCTGGCCGACCGGTTGCTCAGGCTCGGCCTGCCGTTGCTGGTGTATGGCCTTCTGATCGGCCCCGCGACGATCGCGCTGGCACAGTCCGCTGCCGGCCACCCGTTCGACGATACGCTCGGCCGCCTGTGGCGCCACGGCACGTTCGACAACGGTCCCATGTGGTTCGCCAAGACGTTGCTGATTTTCAGTGCCGCTGCAGCACTCTGGAGCATTGCGTTTCCGCGCATCGCGAGCCGCCCCGCGCAGCACCCGTTCCCCTCCGATCGCACCCTGGCCGCGGCGGCATTGCTGACCGGGATCGCGGCGCTGGCGTTGCGGTCCCGATGGCCGATAGGTGTCAACGTATGGGGGCTTCAGCTCGGGTATTTCGCCAGCTACGTCGTGTTGTACGCAGCGGGTTGCCGGGCAGCGCACGCACGCTGGCTCGAGCATCTTCCGCTGCGGCAGGTCGGCACGTGGTGGCGCATCACGCTGCTGACACTCCCCGTCCTGCCGATCGTCTACCTTCTCGCGAAGCACGTTCCCGCTTTGCGCGGCCGACCGGTCGACGTGGTGTACGCGTTCTGGGAGCCGCTGGTCGCATGGGGCACGATACTGTTTCTCGCCAGCCACTTTCAGCGGCGCTTCACTCGACTGACGGGCGTGTGGCAACCGCTGGCGCGACGCGCTTACTCGATCTACATCATCCATCCGCCGGTGCTGGTCGGGGTCGCCCTCGCGTGGCAAAACGTGCCGGCAGCCCCGTTCCTGAAGTTCGCCGTGACCGGCGGTATCGCGTGCGTCACGTGCTACCTGATCGCAGGCCTGCTGCTTCGCGTGCCCAGGCTCGCATCGATCCTGTAACTGCTGCCTCAACGTCGCCGCATTCCACCGAATCCGCTCGCCCCGCCGAACTGATGCATGCCGCCGAATCCGTGGCCGACGGTGCCGGCAGGAAACGCGCCATGGTGAAAGCCGGCGCCGATCGGCGCGCCGATGCGATGATGGTCCACCCCGTTGAAGTGGCCGACGTGATCGAAGTGGTGAAAATGGTGGAAGTGGTGGAAGCGATCGACGAACACGAAGCCCACGCCTGCGCCGATGAAAAGCGGCGGCCCCCAGTACCACAGGTCGGCATACGGATAGTCCGCCGCCGGATACCATAAAACACTACCGTCGGCGCTCTGCACGAACTGCCATGTGCCATCGTCCTGCAGGCACGCACGCCCGACGATTTGCTGCTCGGTGCCGTCGATGTTCGCGTGCGCGACGACTGCACGGCAGTTCGTCGTGTTGTCCGCCAGATCGTCGTACGTTTGCGCAAAGACCGCCGCGGAACAGCCGAGACAGACGATACCTATCCCGGATCGAAACCAGTTGCACATGATCGGCTCCTGCCTGATTACCCCCGACCACTCGATCGCGGGCGCCGCTGACGGCGCCCGGCGGACCGGATTGCTCGCGCACGATTCATCATGCAGTGCTCACGCGCGCCGCATCGTACAGGGTCTCCTGACGGCTAAACGATGCAGCGCGCGGGCTTATTCCAGGGGTCTGGTGCGAATGACCAGCGCGGGAACCGTCGATTGGCGCCCGGCCTAGCGCCTGGCAGCGCGGTAGGCAGCCGCTGCCGTGGTCCCGAATACCAGATGGGCCACGAGCGTGACCGCGCCGCGAACCGGGATGAACCACGGGAAGATCGCGGTGAACGCGTACAGGTTGACGCCGTACAGGACGAGGCCGAACCCGCCGCCTGCGAGGAGCGAGGCTGCGAGCGACAGGTTGCGAATCACCTTCGCCAGCACGGCCGCGTAGGCCAGTGACAGCACCAGATGCACGAGGGTCGCAACGACCATGACCCGTGGATCGAAGCCGGCGGACGCGCCGAGCACGCCGCGCCCCATCACGATGGCCGCGGTGAGGCGTGTGTCGCGCAACAGGTTCCCGATCGCGTCGTCACCGACGATCGGCCAGAGCAGCAGCTCGACGACGGTTGAACCGGCCGCCGCACCGAACGCTGCCCAGAGAACCGGGACGACACTGGCTCGTTTCAATTGACGCTCCCATCGCAACCGGCCGATGCATCGAAGCGACTTGCACCCACCCGCTTCGGCCCCGGTCGCGCAACGCGTGCCCGCGAACCCGAACCGGGCAGCCACGCCAAATTACGAGGCGCCTTCGCAATCCGACCAGTACGCGAAAGGATCGCGATGTTTCGGATAGTTCTCGTCCAGCCACTTCAACAGCGTCGCCCGCGCGTTGTCCATGTCGGCTTTCAGCGACGAGGTCGTCAGTTCGTGCACTTCGATGGATTTTTCGCGATCGATCACGAAGCAGTTCCAGTCGGGGCCGTCGAGATCCGGATCGTCAGACGCCTTCGACGACTTGCCCCAGCCCAATCCCTTGCGTGCGTCGATGTAGTACCGCGGATGCACTTTCAGATACGACATTTCGCCGCCCTGCAGGCTGCTCTCCGCGCGCAGCACGTCGTGTCCGTCGACGATCTGCGTGACTTCCGGCAGCCGGCGCGCTCGCCATCCGACGGGCAGCGTCGCGATGGCCTTGACACTGTCGTACATCCCCCACTCCAGCCCCCACGCTTCGGCCATGCGCTTCATGAATGCGTTCGCATTCGGATAGCCGCGCAACTGGATCCGGGTCGACAGCGTGACTTCGATACCGCCGCGCCCGCCCGTGCCGGCGGATGCGTCGTCTGCGTTCGCTTCGAACGGATTGCCCGGACGCGACGCGCGCGTCGCATCCGTGGGCGCCATGCCCGAAAACAGCTGGTCGAGCGCGGCACGCGCTTTCGACGACTTGTCCGGCTTGTTCATTGTTGACCTCGCTTGCATCCGCACGGATGCATCCCTTTTCGAATCTCGTTCATCTCTCCACCTCATCGTTTTTCGCGGTCGCATTGTCGTCGATCCGGCGGCCCGAGCCTAGTGCCACGTATCGCACAACGCTTTTTTCGCCCCCACCAGCGTACCGTGGCGGGCCGATACGATACACCGGCCAGCGCTAGCCGCCAGCCCCCACCGCCGCCCGCATCCGCTCCATCAACGCCAGCACCTCAGGCCGATTCTCCCCCTTCGCATGCACGAAGTAATACCTGAGCACCGAATCGACCTCGTGCCGGCTCACGCGCACGAGGTCGCTGCGCTTCAGATAGGCGTCGGCGAGCGGTACCCGCGCCAGCGCCACGCCGAGCCCGGCCTCGGCGGCGGCCAGCACGAGGTTGTAATCCTCGAAACGGCGATCCTGTGCGCGCGGCTTGAACGGTAGGCCCAATGCATCGAACCACGTGCGCCAGCCAGTCACATCGGAATCGTGCAGCAACGGCATGTCGAGCAACGCGACATCGCCGCGCCGGCGGCGCGCCTTCGCCAGTTGCGCGGCGAGCCGCGGATGCGCGACCGGATAGAGCCGTTCCGGCATGAACGCGCGGGTTTCGAGCTGACGCCAGTTGCCGCGCCCGTACCGGATCGACAGGTCCGCTTCGCCGCCGGCGATATCCACGTTGCGCAGATCGATGCCGAGTTCGATCCGCAACGCGGGCGCCTCGCTCTCGAGCGCATGCTGGCGCTCGAACAGCCAGAGCTGCGCGAAGGCCGGCACCACGCTCACCCTGACCAGCCGCGGCGTACGCGGCGAGCGCCACTGATCGGCCGCGCTGTCGATGATCGCGAACGCCTGCTCGATCCGGCCGACGAAGCGCTGGCCATCCGGCGTCAGGCGCACACCGCGCGCATGACGTTCGAACAACCGCAGGCCGAGCCAGTTTTCGACAGCGGCCACCCGCCGGCTGATCGCGCCGTGCGTCACGCCGGATACGTCGGCCGCGGCGAGGAACGAACCCTCGCGCGCGACCGTGCACACCGTCTCGAGACTCGCGAGCGGCGGCCGCGAACCCGGCGATGGCGCTGCGACGGGCAACGCCGCCGAGCCCCGCTTCGAGCGGGCTGAAGCGCCGGCCGGCCGCCGGCTCGAGCTGTGAATCATGGTCATATCTGCATGCTGATCTGTGCGCTAGCTTAGCATCTTGCCACGCAGCATCATTGGCGCATGAATACGCTCTCCACCCCGTCGTCGCGCCCTGCGCGGCAGCCGCTGATCGCGGCCGGCGCGGTCGCCTTCACGATCGTTTCGTGGGCGTCCGCCTTCCCGTTCATCCGGATCGGCCTGCATGGCCTGACGCCGCTGCAGCTCGCGGCGGCGCGCTTCGCCACTGCCGCCGTGCTGATCATCGCGTGGCTGATCGCGCGGCGACCGCGCGTGCCGACCCGGGGCGACGCGCTGCGCTTCCTGCTATGCGGCTTTCTCGGCATCGCGCTCTACAACGCGTTGCTCAATACCGGCGAGCAGACCGTCTCGGCCGGCGCCGCAAGCTTCATCGTGAATACGCTGCCGATCTTCACGGCGCTGCTGGCCGCCGTGTTTCTCGGCGAGCGCTTCAATCGCTGGGGCTGGCTCGGCTCGCTGGTCAGCCTCGCCGGCATCGCGGTGATCGCGCGCGGGCAGCCGGGCGGCCTGGTCCTCGGTGCGGGCAGCACGCTGATCCTCGGCGCGGCCTTGTGTTCGGCCAGCTATTTCGTGCTGCAGCGGCGGCTCATTCCAGTGTACGGCGCGCTGGCCTGCACCGCGTACACGCTGCTGGCCGGCGCGCTGCTGCTCACACCGTGGCTGCCGGGCGCGCTCGTGGCGCTCGGCAGCGGGTCGCGCGACACGGCGCTGGCCGTGCTGATGCTCGGCATCTTCCCCGCCGCGCTGGGTTACGCGACCTGGACCTTCGCACTCGGCTACTTCGGCGCGGCGCGCGCCGCCAACTTCCTCTATCTGACGCCGGCGGTCGCGACGGTCCTGTCGATGGCGCTGACGGGCGAGCGACCCGGTATCGAGACGGTGTGCGGCGGCCTGCTGGCGATTGCCGGCGTGATCTTCGTGGCGCTGCGCGGACGGTCATAGGATCGGCGCAGCACCGGGCCGGCACGATCGGCCCGACGATCCGCAGGCGAACCGGTCGGGGCGAACCCGGGTGTTTGCAATGCTGAATGCGTCGCGCGGGCTGTCGACTCGCGCCAGTTCGCCGACGCTGCTGGACTTGACCGTTAGTTGCGTTAAAACGAGGGTATTCGATCGTGATGACGCATGACCCTGCAATCGGATGCGCAATCGAAATCGTCCAAACTGTGCAGACAAATCGACCGAACAGTTCCGGATTGACCGTGCACCAGTGTCCATGGCTTCGTCCCGCCCGCCGGCCGAATAATGGATGCGGCCGTAAGGCCGTCGACAGCGAATCGCAGCCTGTGGCCTGCGGCGGCGCACGATTTCCGGCATCCGGCGCCTTCGAATGTCGGGCGCCGGCCGTGATGCACCCGCCCCGCTACGCGATTCGCTGCAGCGCGCAAAATCGGCTTCATATATATTCATACGAATTGCACCGTTTCAGGCCCCGATTCGCCCGCTCACCCGGGCGGCACGTCGCGGGGCTGGATGCGATGCAGTGAAGCCCATGATGGGTATGGAGACTCGTCCGATCGCCCCGACCTCGCCGTCGGCCGGTCGAGACGTCAATAGAAAGACATTCAAATCGGAGATGGCAGATGGAACGAAGCACTGTCGGCATGCGCTGCAAACCCCTGATCACCGTCGCACTGGCTGCCGCCGCGTTCGCGGCCGCGTCGACCGCGATGGCCGACCAGGTCGTGAAGATCGGCAGCGTCGAACCGACGACGGGCGGCATCTCGCACCTCGGCAAGGACAACGAGAACGGTGCGCGCCTCGCGGTCGAGGAAATCAATGCGAAGGGCCTCACGATCGGCGGCAAGAAGATCACGCTGCAACTCGATGCACAGGATGACGCGGCCGACCCGCGCCAGGCTACCCAGGTCGCGCAGAAGCTCGTCGACGACAAGGTCGTCGCCGTCATCGGCCACCTGAACTCGGGCACGTCGATCCCGGCGTCGAAGATCTACAGCGACGCGGGCATCGTGCAGATCTCGCCGTCGGCCACGAACCCGACCTACACGCAGCAAGGCTTCAAGACGACCTACCGCGTCGTCGCGACCGACGCGCAGCAAGGCCCGGCGCTCGCGAGCTATGCGCAGGCGAAGGGCGTGAAGAGCGTGGCGGTGATCGACGATTCGACCGCGTACGGCCAGGGCCTCGCGAACGAGTTCGAGAAGAAGGCGAAGGCGCTCGGCCTGAAGGTGCTGTCGCACGACGCGACCAACGACAAGGCGGTCGACTTCCGCGCGATCCTGACGAAGGTCAAGGGCGAGAACCCGGACGCGATCATGTACGGCGGCATGGACGCCACCGGCGGCCCGCTCGCGAAGCAGGCGAAGCAGCTCGGCCTGCGCGCGAAGATCCTGTCCGGCGACGGCGTGTGCACCGACTCGCTGGCCCAACTGGCAGGCCCGGCGGCCGACAACGTGCTGTGCTCGCAGGCCGGCGCGGCGCTCGAGAAGATGCCGGGCGGCACGGACTTCCTCGCGAAGTACCAAAAGCGCTTCAACCAGGGCATCAAGTTCGATGCGCCGTTCGCGTATGACGCGGTCTACATCGCGGTCGACGCGATGAAGCGCGCGAACTCGACCGATCCGGCGAAGATCCTCGCGGCGATGCCGGCGACGAAGTACGAAGGCGTGATCGGCACGACGACGTTCGATTCGAAGGGCGACCTGACGCACGGGATCATCTCGATCTACGGCTACAAGAGCGGCAAGAAGACCTTCCTCGACCAGGTGAAGATGTAACCCGCCGCGGCGCCGGTGCGACGGGAACGCCACTCGTCGACGCCGGCGCCGCGCGGGCCGATTTCTGATTCACGGAGACGAAGCATCATGTGTGCAATGGCGTATGCGGAATTTCAACAGGAGTTGAAGAAGGCACAGCTGACGGCGCGCGAGTTCGCCCGCCTGATCCGGATGAACGAAAGCTCGATCACGAACTATTCGAGCAAGGGCACGGTCCCGTCCCACCTCGCGGTCATCGCGAAACTGATCGGCACGATGGCGGCGCACGAGATCGATTTTCGGCGCGTGATCCGGCAGATGCGGATCGAACCGAAACGGCCGCGCGGCGGCGGTGCGTTTCCTGCGGTGGAAAAACCGCGTTCCAGAAAAGCGGTTAAAACCGACGCCTGAGCACAGGCATGCGTCGACAACGGCACGGGGCTTGCCGCTCGACGCTGAATCGAACGTCATCTCACGGGCAACGCGACACGCGACGCCCGACCATCACCCCACCGCCCGCACGTGATCGAGCAGCGCCTGCAACGGATGCCGCACCTGCTTCGACGACATCCGCTTCACCTGGCTGCGGCACGAATAGCCGGTCGCCAGCGCCTCGCCTTCGTCCTCCGGCCCGTCCACGTGCGCCGCCCACGACTGCGCGTAGATCGTCTTCGACGTCGCGAGATTGCGCGCCTCGTGCCCGTAGGTACCCGACATCCCGCAGCACCCGGTCGCCTGGACCTTCAAGCGCAGCCCGCGCCGCGCGAACACCTGGGCCCACTGCTTGCCGCTGTCGGGCGCATTGGTCTTCTCGGTGCAATGCGGCAGCAACCGGTACGACGCAGGTACGCCGCCGACACCGGTAGCGGCTTCCGGCAGCGCCTGCAGCAGCCACTCCTGCGGCAGTGCGACCTTCGGCACATCGGTGAGCCCCGTCACCTTCAGGTACTCCTGCCGATACGTGAGCGTCATCGCCGGATCGAGGCCGACCAGCGCGACGCCCGAGCGCGCCAGCGCGGCCAGTTGCGTCGCGTTGCGAATCGCGGCCTTTTCGAATGCGTGAAGAAAGCCCTGCACGTGCAGCGCCTTGCCGTTCGGCGCGAGCGGCGCGAGCCACACCTGAAAGCCCATGCGCGCTGCCAGTTCGATCAGCGTCGCCAGTTGCTCGGTATCGAAATAGCGCGTGAAGGTGTCCTGCACGAGGACGACGCTGCGTGCACGCTGCGCGTCGCTCAGCGCGGCGAGCGCCTGCGGGTCGGCCGGCTTCACGCGCCATTGACGGATCACGGCCGCGAGATCGAAGCGGCTCAGCAGCGGGCTGTCGACCATGCCGACGTGCCGCTCCAGCACCGTGCGCACCCATCCCGCCCGCATCAGCCCGTTGTACAGCGCGGGCACCCGCGCCATCCACGGCATCGTGAATTCGAGCGAGCCGATCAGGTAGTCGCGCAGCGGCCGCAGGTAACGCTGGTGATACAGCTCGAGAAAACGCGAGCGAAACTCCGGCACGTTCACCTTCACCGGGCACTGCCCCGCGCACGACTTGCACGCGAGGCACCCGGCCATCGCGTCGTACACCTCGTGCGAGAAATCGGCTTCGCCGTTGCGCGCCGCGCGGCTGTTGCGCCAGCGCGTGGCAAGGCTGCTCAGGAACGGCTGCCGCGCACGCGCCGCCGCGACGACGTCGACGCCGGCCTGCCCTTGCAGGCGCAACCATTCGCGCATCAGCGACGCCCGCCCCTTCGGCGATTGCACGCGTTCGCGCGTCGCCTTCCACGACGGGCACATCGCATCGTCCGGATCGAAGTTGTAGCACGCGCCGTTGCCGTTGCAGTGCATCGCGGTGCCGTAGCTCTGCCACACGCGCTCGTCGATCTGCCGGTCGTGGTCGCCGCGCGTCGGCACTTCGTCGATCTTCAGCAGCCGCATCGTGTGGTCCGGCGGCGTCGCGATCTTGCCCGGGTTGAACTGGTTGTGCGGATCGAACGCGGCCTTCAGTTGCTGCAGCGACGGATACAGCTCGCCGAAGAACGCCGGCGCATATTCGGAGCGCACGCCCTTGCCGTGCTCGCCCCACAACAGGCCGCCGTGGCGCTGCGTGAGCTCGGCCACCGCATCCGACACGGGCCGCACCAGCGCGGCCTGCTTCGGGTCCTTCATGTCGAGCGCCGGCCGCACGTGCAGCACGCCCGCGTCGACGTGGCCGAACATCCCGTATTGCAGCCCATGACCGTCGAGCAGCGCGCGGAATTCGGCAATGTACGCGGGAAGGTTCTCGGGCGGCACCGCCGTGTCCTCGACGAACGGCTGCGGGCGCGCCTCGCCCTGCACGTTGCCGAGCAGGCCGACCGCGCGCTTGCGCATCGCATACACGCGCTTCACCGCGTCGTCGCCGGCCGCAAGCGTGTGGCCCAGGCGTTCCACGCTCGTATCGGTACGCAGATGATCGACGAACGCGCGCACGCGCGCATCGACGTCCTCCGCATCGTCGCCGCTGAATTCGATCAGGTTGATGCCGAGCGTCGGCCGAGCGTCGTCCTGCGGGAAATACTCGGCCACGCTGCTCCACACGAAGTCCTTCATCGCCAGCATCAGCACCTTCGAGTCGACCGTCTCGATCGACAGCGGCTGGTGCGCGAGCAGCGCGCGTGCATCGCGCAGCGCGTCCATGAAGCCCGCGTAGCGCACGTTGACCAGCACCGAATACTTCGGGATCGGCAGCACGTTGAGCTTCGCCTCGACGACGAAGCCGAGCGAGCCTTCCGCGCCGCACAGCACGCTGTTCAGGTTGAAGCGGCCGTCCGGTTCGCGCAGGTGCGCGAGGTCGTAGCCGGTCAGGCAGCGATTGAGCTTCGGAAACTTCGCTTCGATCAGCGCCGCCTTGTCGTCGCTGATGCGCCGCGCGGTGCGGTAGACCTTGCCGATGCGGTCCTCGCGCGCGCAGCGGCGCTCGAGCTCGTCGTCCGCGAGCGCTTCGCTGTGCAGCTGCTCGCCGCCCATCAGCACGAAGTCGAGCTCGAGCACGTGGTCACGCGTCTTGCCATACGTGCAGCTGCCCTGCCCGCTCGCGTCGGTATTGATCATCCCGCCGACGGTCGCACGGTTCGACGTCGACAGTTCCGGCGCGAAAAACAGCCCATGCGGCTTCAGCGCCGCATTGAGCTGATCCTTGACGACGCCCGCCTGCACGCGCACCCAGCGCTGCTCGACGTCGATTTCGAGGATCCGGTTCATGTTGCGCGACAGGTCGACCACCACGCCGTCGGTCAGCGACTGCCCGTTGGTGCCCGTGCCGCCGCCGCGCGCGGCCACCGCGACGTCGCGATGCGCGGGCTCGGCGAGCAGCCGTGCCAGCAGCCGGACGTCGTCCACATGCGCGGGGCAGATCACCGCTTGCGGCAGACGCTGGTAGATCGAGTTGTCGGTGGCCTGCACCGTCCGGTTCGCATGGTCGTCGCGGATTTCCCCGGCGAATCCGGCGGCCTGCAGCGCGGCGAGAAAGTCACGGTACGCATGCGCGGGCGGGCTGACGGGACGGGGCAACGAGGCGATCGACATGGGTAAAAGCGGCAGTGTGGGTGGAATCGGCCGGCTCGCGTGGCCAAAACATGATTTTTTAGCAAGTTTCCACGTGACCGGGAATTACAGTATCTTTGGATACTTCGCGAGAAACAAACGAATTCTGCTCCGGCGAATATTGCATAAAACTCATGAATTACCGTCGCCTCACCCCGTCGATGTCGCTGCTGCTGGTGTTCGAGGCCGCCGCGCGGCATGAAAGCTATACGCGCGCGGCCGAGGAGCTGTCGCTGAGCCAGAGCGCGATCAGCCGGCAGGTGCAGACGCTGGAGGATCAGCTCGGCGTGCCGCTGTTCCGGCGCGAAGGCCGCTCGGTCAAGCTGACCGAGGTCGGGCGCCGCTACTTCACCGAGCTGAGCGGCGCACTGGGGCGTATCCGCGGCGCGACGCTGCAGGCGATGTCCCACCAGGCGGGCGCCGGCACGCTGCGGCTCGCGACACTGCCCACGTTCGGCTCGAAATGGCTGCTGCCGCACCTGCACGATTTCTACGCCGCGCATCCGGGCGTGACGGTGCACCTTCACTCGCGGATCGGCGCCATCGATTTCCTCAACGACGACCTCGATGCGGCCATTACCGTCGGCGCGGGCGACTGGCCGGGCCTGCACGCGCACCGGCTGTACAACGAGTTCCTGATCGCGATCGCGCCGCCGGACACGGGCAACGGAAGCCGCCGCAAGGCCGACGCACGCACGCCGGCGTGGGCCGCGAAGCAGACGCTGCTCGGCGTGACGAGCAACCAGCAGGCGTGGGCGGAATGGTTTTCGCACTATCGGCTCGACCATCGGCAGATGCGCATCGGCCCGAGCTTCGAGCTCACGTCGCACCTGATCCAGGCGGTGCGGGCGGGGATGGGGATCGGGCTGGTGCCGAAGGTGCTGGTGGAAGACGAGCTGAGCCGCCACGAGCTCGTGTCGATCGGCGACGCGATCACCAGCCAGCGCAGCTACTACCTCGTCTATCCGCCGGGGAACGAGACGCTGCCGTCGCTCGTCGCGTTCCGCGTATGGCTGATGAAATCCTGCTGAAACGCGGCCGGTGGCGGGCCGCTCAGGTGCGCCATTCACCGAGAATCTGCTCGGCCAGGTAGTCGCACGGCGGGCGCGCGGACTGCGCGCTGCGTGCGAGCACGACCTCCATTTCGCCGAGCGGCGGCAGCCCGTGGCTCTCCGACAGCTGCACGAGATGATCGGGAATGCAGCAGCGCGCCAGCGGCGCGACCGCGAGCCCGGCCTCCACCATGCTGAGCAGGCCGAGGTGGCTCGGGCTCTCGTACGACATCCGGTACGGGATCTTCCGCCGGTTCAGCGCCTTGACCGCGTGATCGCGCGCCATGCTGCCGCCGTGCGTGAAAAAGGCCACCGGCAGCGGCCGCTCTTCCCACACATTGCGCTTCGGCGACCCGACCCAGACGAGCGGTTCGAGCCGGATCAGCTCGCCGGTCACCCCCTTGATCCGTGTGAGGCATGCGAGGTCGACCGTGTTGTCCTTCAACATCGGCACGAGCGCGCTGCTCGGCTGGCCAATCACGCGTATTTCCACGCGCGGATGCATCGCGGCGAACTTGCCGAGCACCTGCGGCAGCAGCGACGAGATGTAATCGTCGGGCACGCCGATCGTCACGCGGCCGCGGACCTCCGGGCGCACGACCGACGCCCATGCCTCGTCGCGCATCGCCAGCATCCGGCGGCCGTACTCGGCAAGCATCATGCCGTCGTCGGTCGGCGTCACGTTGCGCGTGTCGCGGATGAACAGCGGCTTGCCGAGCGCGTCTTCCAGCGCCTTGATCTGCATGCTCACCGCCGACGGCGACCGGTGCACGGCCTGCGCGCCCTGCGCGAACGATCCGGATTCCGCCACGGCCACCACCATCGCGAGCACATCGAGGTCGAGCTTTTTCATTGTATTCAGAAAAACTGATTAATCGATTCAGTTTATCCCGTTTTACTGTTCTCCTCCACGGTCGGACAATGAATCCCGTCAGCCCTCACTCGTTGCAGGAATCTTCAGACATGCATACGTCCGGATCGCTCTACGGATTTCTCGTCATCGGCGGCATGCTCGCGGTCACGCCCGGGCCGAACATGGTCTACGTGATGTCGCGCTCGATCGCGCAAGGTCGCACCGCGGGGCTCATCTCGCTCGGCGGCGTGATGATCGGCTACCTGTTCTACATGTTCGGTGCGGCGTTCGGGATCACGACGCTGTTCATGAGCGTGCCCTATGCAGGCAGCGGGCTGGCCGTGGTCGGCGCCGCATACCTGTTGTATCTCGCGTGGCAGGCCGTCAGGCCCGGCGGCCGCTCGCCGTTCGAGGTGCGGGCATTGCCGAGCGAGCGCCCGCTTCGGCTGCTCGCGATGGGCGCAACGACCAGCGTGCTGAACCCGAAGCTCGCGATGCTGTTCATTTCGTTGCTGCCGCAGTTCATCGACTACCGGAACGGCAGCGTGCTCGGGCAATCGCTGTTTCTCGGTTCGCTGCTGATCGTCGCGTTCGTGTCCGCGAACGGGCTGGTGGCGATCTGTTCGAGCAGCATCGCGACGTTCCTGCACGGGCGCCCGACGCTGCTGCTCGCACAGCGCTGGGCGATGGGGCTCATTCTCGGCGGGCTCGGCGTGCAGATGGTGGTCGATGCTTCAAGGATGGCGGGCATGGCATAGTGCGCCAATCACGCCATCGCGCGGATGCCGTTCAACGCAGCGCGCGGAAACACGGCGCAGCGCTTGCGAAAGCGCCTGCGGCACGCCCTGCGATGCATCTGCGACCGTTTCCCGTTCGGGCCAGCGCGTCGCGTCGATCCGTCGCCGCAAATCGACGAGCTGCGCGTCCGTCGCATGCACCCGCAGCGGACGCACGGCGGCCCCGGCGCCGCCGGCCGATCGGGCAATGCCCGCGACAGGCTGCGCCGTTTCCGCTTCTGCAAAAGCAAGGCGACTCAGCGAACCCGCCATGGCGGCCGTCGCGGCGCCCATGAATCGACGCCGCGACGGTGCCGGCGGAATGATATCGATTGGCATGCATGCTCCCGTTTTCGAGGGTTTTCATCTCAGTACTACTGATTTGTGGCCACCCATGAGAACCGGGAACCGGAACCAGGCCAGCCGCGCACCGGTTTTACGCGAGATAGCCGGAAACGCCGTCCCAGAGCAGTTTCAATGCGGTCACCGCCAGCAATCCGTAGCAACTCCGGTAGATCAGGCGCTGGTCGAGCCTGCCGTGAAGCCGCCAGCCGAACACCACGCCGGCCGGAATGGCAAGCAGGCACACCGCCATCAACGCCCAGACGTTCGCGGTCGGCTGCACGATCAGCAGCCACGGCACCGCCTTGATCGCATTGCCCACGGTGAAGAACAGGCTCGTCGTTCCCGCGTACATCTCCTTGCTGAGGCCGAGCGGCAGCAGATACATCGCGAGCGGCGGCCCGCCCGAGTGCGCGACCATCGTCGTGACGCCCGACGCTAGACCGGCCGAGACGGCCTTCGGCGACGAACGCGGACGAACCGTCGGCTGCGCGCCGCCCCGCACCCACAGCCCGACGAAGACCAGCGTGACCACCGCCATCAAAAGCTCGATGGCGCGATGGTCGAGGAAGCGGAAAGCCAGGTAGCCGAACCCGATACCGATCACCAGCCCCGGCAGGAGCAGCACGAGGTCGGGCTTCGACCATGTCGACGGCTTCCAGTACCGCAGCGCGAACAGGTCCATCGCGATGAACAACGGGGCGAGCAAGCCGCCGGCCGTCACCGGGTCCATCACGAGTGACAGCAGCGGAATGCCGATGATCGCGAATCCGCCACCGAACGCGCCGCGCATGAACGCGATCACGAACACGCCGGCAAACGCGATCAGGATCGTGGCCAGCGTCAAGTGCACGCCCATCGCAGCAGGGGTCGCCATCACGACCTCCGTGCCGGTTCGAATTGCGGCATGGCGGACAGCCACGGAGCAGGTCGCATGGGCGGCATCGCCGCACGATGGATTCGGGTTGAACGCGTTGCACGCATGCTGTTTCTCCAATGAGGTGCCGGGGCGATGCGGCACGCCAACGCACCGCCGGCCGCATGGGCCGCACAAGCATTTCAGCCCCGGTACAATCGACTTGATGAAAGCAGAATGCACCGCCGCCTATCTCAGTGCAATTAAAACATTGACCTCGGTGCAATATCCATTGTTATCGGTGCAATCCATGTCGAATTCCGAATATCTGCAGTTGGCCGACGCGATCGCCGCCCAAATTGCCGACGGGACGCTCAGGCCGGGCGACCGCCTGGCTCCGCAGCGTCATTTCGCCGACCAGCATGCGATCGCCGCATCGACGGCGGGACGGGTTTACGCGGAACTGTTACGGCGCGGCCTGGTGGTCGGCGAAGTCGGCCGAGGCACTTTCGTGTCGGGTGAGACGCGACGCGGGGCCGCTGCGCCGGGCGAGCCGCGCGGCGTTCGGATCGATCTCGAGTTCAACTACCCGACCGTCCCGGCCCAGACCGCGTTGATCACCAGAAGCCTGCGCGGATTGCACCGACCTGCAGAGCTCGACACCGCGTTACGCGAAGCGACGAGTACCGGAACCCCGGCCATCCGAAGCGTTGCCGCCGCGTATCTGGCGCAGCATGAATGGGCCCCGTCGCCCGACCAGTTGGTGTTTACCGGCAACGGGCGGCAAAGCATCGCCGCGGCCGTTGCCGCGGTCGTGCCGACCGGCGGGCGCTGTGGCGTTGAGGCACTGACCTACCCGTTCATCAAGGGCATCGCGGCCAAGCTGGGGATCTCGCTGGTGCCGCTGGCGATGGACGAAAACGGCGTTCGGCCCGACGCCGTGCAAAAGGCCCACCGCGAGGCCAGGCTGTCGGCGATCTACGTTCAGCCAGCCATCCAGAATCCGCTGGGCACGACGATGAGCGCCGCTCGCCGCGCCGACCTGCTGCGTGTCGTCGACAAGCTCGACATACCGGTCATCGAAGACAACGTGTACGGCTTTCTCGGCGACGAGCCGCCGCTGGCCGCACTCGCCCCGGACGCCTGCATCGTGATCGACAGCCTGTCCAAGCGGGTCACGCCTGGCCTGACCCTCGGCTTCATCGTGCCGCCGCCGCGGCTGCGCGAAAGCGTGATGGCGTCGGTACGCTCGGGGGGATGGACCGCTTCCGGGTTCGCGTTTGCAGCCGCTCAGCGCTTGACGCGTGACGGCACCGTGGCCGAACTCGCGAGATTGAAACGCATCGACGCATGTGCGCGTCAGGCGCTGGCGATCGAGCGTCTGGCGGGTTTCGATGTCCGGACCAATGGCAAGTGCTATCACCTATGGCTGACTTTGCCGGCGCACTGGCGTTCGCAGGCCCTCGTCGCAGCCGCGGCCCGGCGCGACATCGGGCTGACGCCGTCGACCACCTTCGCCGTGTCGTCCGGCCATGCGCCGAACGCGGTCCGGCTCGCACTGGCCGCGCCGAGCATGGATCAGCTCGATGCCGGCCTGCGCACGCTGACCGCGATGCTGAACGGCCGGGAGGACGATTTCGACGCGACCGAGTGAGCGGCGCGCGGATGCGTCGGTGCGCATCGCCCGCCTGATTCGGTATCCGGATCAATATCAAGCCGTCACCGCCGTCACTTCGTCAGCAGCTCGGCCTCCAGCTCGCGCAACCGTTCCGGAAACCGGACGCGCAGCACCACGAACCACCCGAGCCCGATCACCAGCAGCGCGACGAACACATAAGGCAGCCACGCATAGACGCCCGCCGGCACCGGATACACGCTGCCGGCCAGCGGAATCGCGAGCAGCACGACCGCCACGACGCTGATCACCACATGCCGCGCACGCAGCCTGCGCTGCCGGCGCAGGTAAAGCGGCGCGCCGATCGCCACCAGCACGTACGCAAGCAGCCAGCCGTACGTCGCGATCGAACTGAGATAGCCATACGAATCCAGCAGCGCGGTGCCGCGCGCGGTGAACACCAGTGCAGTGGCCAGCGCCAGCACCGTGATCAGCGCCACCGCGACGTGCGGCGTCGCATTCCGCTCGTGCGCCTGGCCCGTCGACGCATGCAGCACGCCCTGCCGCCCGAACGTATAGACGATCCGCGCCGCCGCATTGATCGACGAGAAGAACGCCGCGAAGAAACTCAACGCCACGCCCGCGTCGATCAGCACGCCGACCCAGCCGGCCCCGAGCCGATGCGCGAGCACCGCGAGCGGGCCGTCGACCTGATCGAGCGGCGGCGTCTGCCCGTGGAACGCGCTCACCATCCCGTACGCGCCGATCACGAACAGGATCGCCGGCCCGACGACGCTGATCAGCACCGCGCGCGGAATCGCGCGGAACGGGTCACGCGCTTCCGCGCCGAGCACGGTCGCACTCTCGAACCCCGTGAAGCTGAAGAACGCGAGCACCATCCCGAGCTGCAGCTGCGTCGGCTTCACGCCTTCCAGCGTCAGTTGCGCGCGATCGACCGGATGCCCGCCGAACGCGATCGTCCCGATCACGACGACGGCGATCAGCAGCAGCGTCGCGAGTTCGACGAACAGCGTGAAGCGCGTGGACAGCCGGATGTCGCGAAACGCGATGTACCACGCGGCGAACGCGGTGACGACCGTCAGCCCGAGCACCGCGCCGAACGGCGTCGCGCTGCCGAGCAGCCCGGTCTCGCGGCCCAGCACCAGAAACGTGTTGATCGTCCCCTGCAGGATGCCTGCGGCGGCCACCGCATAGGCGATCAGCAGCGACCAGCCGCAGATCGCGCCCCAGACCGGCCCGATGCCGGCCGACACGTACGCATACAGCGCGCCTGGCGACGCCGAGTCGCGCGCGAACACCGAGATGCTCCACGACGCGAACAGCAGCGCGACGATCGCGAACAGGTAGGCAAGCCAGGTGCCGTTGCCGGCCGTCGCGAAGACGGCGGGGATCAGTACGCCGATCCCGCCCGACACGCCGACGAGGCCGATCGACTGCGCGATCAGCTCGGGCAGGCTCAGATAGTTGCGCCGCAGGCCGCCTGCCTGCGGCACGGCATGTTGCGCAGGCAATACCTGCGCGGTGCTGGCTGGATGATTCATCGATTTGTCTCGTCAGGAGCCGGTCAATTCCAGGAATGGCGCGCGGGCTTCACGCCGTTGAGGTAGTAGTTGCCGATCGCGTGATACTTCCAGCGCACCGGGTCGTGCAGCGTATGCACGCGCGCGTTGCGCCAGTGGCGGTCGAAGTTGTATTTCGCGAGCGTCGACTTGCTGCCGCCGAGCTCGAACAGCTTGCTCGCGGCGAGCAACGACACCTCGGTCGTCGCGATCTTCGCCTCGCCGACCGCGATCGCGGCCTGCGCGACCGTTTCCTCGCTCGGCGCACGCTTCGCCGCGTCGACGAAGCGCCCCGAGCGCGCGAGCAGCGCTTCGGCCGCGTGCACGCGGTACGCGATGTCGCCGATCTGCGCGACCGTCAGCGGGTCTTCGCTCGCGCGTTCGACGCCGCTGTCGATCCACGGGCGCGCATGCTGCTGCACGAACGCGATCGTGTCCTGCAGCGCGGCGCGCGCAATGCCGAGGTCGATCGCGGCGGTCGTGATCTGTGCGAACGGGCCCGCGAAGGTCGGGCGGTCGTACGAACGCTGCGTGTGGAAGATTTCGAACGGGCTCACGCGCACGTTCTCGACGATCACCGTGCCGCTCGCGGTCGTGCGCTGCCCGAAGCCGCTCCAGTCGTCCACGACGGTCAGCCCCGGCGCGCCCTGCCGCACGAACGCGAGCACGGCCTGGTCCGACTCGTCGAGCGCGAGCACCGGAATCCAGTGCGCGAACAGCGTGCCGGTCGAATAGAACTTGCGGCCGTTCAGCACGAACGCGTCGCCGTCGCGACGCACGCGCGTCTGGATGTCGAGCACGTTCTTGCCGCCCGCTTCGGAGAACGCGTTTCCATAGCGCGTACCCTTCAGCACGAGATCGAAGAAGAAGCGCTTCTGCGCATCGCTGCCTTCGAGGCGGATGTCCTCGATCAGGCAGTAATGGTTCTGCGGGATCTGGCCGAGCGACGGGTCCGCCTGCGAAACGATCGCGATCACTTCCGCGAGCGTCACGTTCGATACTTCCGCGCCACCGTATTCGCGCGGCACGGTGATGCCCCACAGGCCGCTCGACGAGAACAGCTCGATCTCGTCGTACGGCAGCTTCCGCTCGCGGTCGCGCAACGCGGCCTGCTCGGCCAGTCGTGCCGCGACCTGGTGCGCGACGTCGAGTGCCTCGGCATCCGAGCCGATGACGGGAACGGGTGTGGCGCCCGCGTGCGGTTGTACGTTTTCTTCGATGAATTCCGTAGACATGTGATTTCCGGCAAAACTCATGAACCGGCTGGCGGCGCCGCGAAGCCTCCGCCAGCCTCCTGTTTCGATATCCGAAACGTCGAACCTGGATGACCCGCAAGAGCGGCCGATGTCACCCGTTCGGTCGGCCCGCGCGCGGCATGCGTGATTGCCCACCGCACACCGGCCTCCGCATCACGCGGCAACCGCCTGCTGCTGCGCCTCGAGTTCGCGCACGAGCGGCAGCACGCGCTGGCCGAAGTACTCGACTTCCTCGATGAAATGCAGGAACCCCGCGAGCACGAGATCGACACCGATCGCCTTCAGCGCGACGATGCGTTCGGCGATCTGCCGCGGCGTGCCGATCAGGTTCGTGCGAAAGCCGTCGTTGTACTGCACGAGATCTTCGAACGTCGACTTCGCCCAGTTGCCCTCGCCTTCAGGCGAGGCCTTGCCGGCCTGCTTCACCGCATCGCCGAACGCATGCACGGCCTCGACGTGCGCGTGCCGGATGATGTCGTCGAGCACGGCCTTCGCCTCTTCCTCGGTATCGCGCGCAATCACGAACGCGTTGACGCCGATGCGCACGCGATGATTGTTCGCCGCCGCCTTCGCGCGGATGTCGTCGATCTGCGCCTTCAGGTTCTCCGGCGTATTGCCGTTCGTGAAGTACCAGTCCGACACGCTCGCCGCGTTGTCGCGCGCCGCCCGCGAGCTGCCGCCCTGGAAGATCTCCGGATGCGGCTTCTGCACCGGCTTCGGGCTCAGCGTGTAGTCGTTGAAGCGGTAGAAGTCGCCCTTGAACGTGAAGTTGTCCTGCGTCCAGATGCCCTTCAGCGCCTGGATGAATTCCTTCGAGCGCCGATAGCGTTCGTCGTGCTCGAGCCACGGCTCGCCGATCGCGGTGAATTCGCCCTTGAACCAGCCGCTCACGACGTTGATCGCGATGCGCCCGTTCGAGATGTGGTCGATCGTCGCGAGCTGCTTCGCGACCACGGCCGGATGCCACGGCCCCGGCAGGATCGCGGCCAGCACCTTGAGCTTCGTCGTCGCATGCAGCAGCGCCTGGCTGAACGACACCGACTCGTGCTGGTATTCGGCGCCGTAGCCGGCCGTGAAGCGGATCTGGCTCAGCGCGTAGTCGAAGCCGGCCGCCTCGGCCGTGCGCGCAAGCTGCTGGTTGTATTCGAGGCTCCAGTCGGTGCGCTGCTCGATCGTGCTGACGACGAGGCCGCCGCTGACGTTCGGCACCCAGTAGGCGAACTTGACGCCGTCGGCGGAAGGGTCGGGATGGCTCATGAGTGTGTCCTGGTCGGGAGAGAAAACGCAGGCGGCCTACGCGGCCGCGACGGAAAGCGCATGCGGGCGCAGCTGCGGCACCGCGCGATCGACGGCGAGCGCGATACGCGCGCGCAGCGCCGGGTTCGTGATCTGGTACTGGTCGAAATCGCTTTCGGACGCATACACGCCGATCGGCAGCGTGCGGGCCTGGAAGAAGCTGAACAGCGGACGGAGCTGATGATCGATCACGAGCGCATGACGCTCGCTACCACCGGTGGCCGCGAGCAGCACGGGCACGTCGATCAGCGCTTCGTGATGCACGAGGTCGAACAGGTGCTTGAAGAGGCCTGTGTACGACGCGCGATACACGGGGCTCGCGACGACGAGCGCATCGGCCGTCTCGATCGCGCGGATCTGCGCATCGAGGTCGGCCGGCACCTGCGCGCGCGTCAACGCGCCGGCCAGCCGGCCGCCGATCTCGCCGAGTTCGATCAGCCGTGTTTCGATCGGCAGTGCGGCGCCCAGTGCCGAGACGATCGCGTCGGTCAGCGCCAGCGTGCGCGACGGCCGCTGCAGGCCGCCCGATATCGCGACCACGTTGATTGCATTGCTCATCGGTTGCATTCCCATTGTCGAGTCGGATGCCGACGCACCCGTCACGTCATGGATCAGCAAGGAGCGTGCCATTTCGATGATCGAGAGGGAAAACGATCGTCTGCATGACGAAATTCATAACGATCGACGGCCCGTCACGGCATCCCCGTTGTTCGCCGCCCGTCGATAAGCGTGCCAGCCATCGCATCACAACCATATTCCCCAGTGCGATGAACTCGGGGAAACAACGCTGCTGATGCGCTGCTGCGTGATCAGCAGCGCGGTGTGCGGCAGGCGTGTTTTTCCGCTTCGACACGGATTCCGGCAGGCGCGCGGCGTCCATCGGCGGCATCGGCGCCCGCTTTTCGCGTTCACGCGCCGGCGCGACGCGTCTCTCCCTTGCAGTAGCGCCGCAATGGCTGCTGCATCGTCGCCTTGCGTGCCGCCGATCGCCGCGCCGCGCGACCTTGCCGTGCGCGACTGCGTCCAGCGCAGCAATCCCGCATTGGTTATCAGAAATCGATGTTTCCCGCGTTGCGCAAAACGTTGAACACTCTGCTGATCACGCAGCACCCGGCCAGCAACGCCCGCCGCGGCCTGACCGTTTTCGTGCAGCAACCCGACGCATTCATCGCCATGACATCCATTTCCGTATCGCCCCGCGCGGAAGGCCTGCGCGTCGTCGCGCCGTCCCGCGACGAACCGGCGCCCCCTGACGCCGTGCAAACCGCCGAGCGTCTGGCGGCCGGCTTTGCACGCACCGCGGCCGAACGCGACCAGCAGGGCGGCACGCCGAAGGCCGAGCGCGACCAGCTGCGCGACAGCGGCCTGCTCGCGCTGAGCATCCCGTCCGCCTACGGCGGCCTCGGCGCGAGCTGGCGCACGACGCTCGACGTCGTCCGCGTGCTCGCGGCCGCCGACAGTTCGCTCGCGCACGTGTTCGGTTTCCACCACTTGATGCTCGCGACCGTGCGGCTATTCGGCGCGCCCGCGCAGTGGGAATCGTGGTTCGAGCGCACTGCACGCCAGCAGTGGTTCTGGGGCAATGCGCTGAATCCGCTCGACGCGCGCACGGTCAGCCGCTCACGCGGCGCGTGGCATGAATTCAGCGGCCAGAAGAGCTTTTGCTCGGGGGCGCTCGATTCACAGATGCTGATCGCGTCCGCGCACGATGCCGACACACGCGCGTTCCTGATCGCAGCCGTGCCGACACAGCGCAGCGGCATCTCGATCGCCGACGACTGGAACAACATCGGCCAGCGCCAGACCGACAGCGGCACGGTCACGTTCGAGAAGGTGCGCGTCGAGGATCACGAACTGCTGACGGACCCCGGCCCGCTGTCGACGCCGTTCGCGTGCCTGCGCCCGCTCGTCGCGCAGCTCGTGCTGACGAACGTGTATCTCGGCATCGCCGAAGCCGCGTTCAACGACGCGCGGCACTACACGCTGCACGAGGCACGGCCGTGGCCCGGCGCGCAGGTCGCGAGCACCGGCGACGATCCGTACATCCTCGGCCAGTACGGCGAATTCTGGGTCGGGCTCGAAGCCGCGCGCGTGCTCGCCGACCGCGCGGCGGACCGGCTCGACGACGCATGGTCGCGCGACGCGGCGCTCACCCATGCGGAGCGCGGCCAGGTCGCGCTCGCCACGGCCGCCGCGAAGGTGTCGGCCGCGCGCACCGGGCTCGATCTCTGCACGCGGATGTTCGACGTCGCCGGCGCACGCGCGACGCACGGCGCGCTGCGGCTCGACCGGCACTGGCGCAACCTGCGCACCCACACGCTCCACGACCCGCTCGCGTACAAGATTCGCGAGATCGGCGAATGGGCGCTCAAGCGAACCTATCCGACGCCGGGCTTCTACTCGTGAACCACACTCCTTCCGATGCGTGGCCCGACGCCGCGCCCGTTCTCACGCTGCCCGACCGGCCCGCGCTCGCGACATCCATTCGTGCCCGCGCGCAGGTGTTCGTCGATCCGCGCTCGGTCGCGTTGCTCGACCGGATTCGCCTGGTCGCGCCGAGCGACGCGAACGTGCTGATCGTCGGCGAGACCGGCACCGGCAAGGAACTGATCGCGCGTCACGTGCATGGCCTCAGCCGCCGCAGCAACGGGCCGTTCATTGCGGTGAACTGCGGCGCCTTCTCCGAGACACTCGTTGAGAGCGAACTGTTCGGTCACGAGAAAGGCGCGTTTACCGGCGCGTTCAGCGCGAAGCCCGGTTGGTTCGAAGCCGCGAACGGCGGCACGCTGTTTCTCGACGAGATCGGCGACCTGCCGCTGTCGATGCAGGTCAAGCTGCTGCGCGTGCTGCAGGAGCGCGAGGTCGTGCGGCTCGGTTCGCGCACGGGCGTGCCGATCGACGTGCGCGTGGTTGCCGCGACCAACGTGGATCTGCAGCAGGCCGTCGCGCACGGGCAGTTTCGCGGCGACCTGTTCTACCGGCTCAACGTCGTGCAGCTCGCGGTGCCGACGCTGCGCGAGCGCCCGGGCGACATCCTGCCGCTCGCGCGCCACTTCTTCGACGACTACCGGAGCCGCCTCGGCTACGGGCCGCGCAGCATCGACCCGCGCGCCGAGCGCCGGCTCGAGGCACACGGCTGGCCGGGCAACATCCGCGAACTCGAGAACGTGATCCATCACGCGCTGCTCGTGAGCCGACACGATTCGCTGCAGGAGGCCGATCTGCATATCGCGCCGCCGGGTGTGCCGACGGCCGCCGTGCGCACGCCAGCGCAGGAACCCGACCCGGCCGCCGGCGCGCAGGCCGCACTCGAACGCGCGCTGCGCGACCTGTTCGACGAGGATCACGGCAACCTGTTCGAACGCATCGAGGACACCGTGATGCGCGTCGCGTTCGAATTCAGCCACCGCAACCAGATCCAGGCCGCACGGCTGCTCGGCATCAGCCGCAACGTGCTGCGCGCACGGCTGATTCGCGCGAAGGAAATTGCGGCGATGAAGTAGCCACGTATGGGGGCGCACCGCTGCCCCGCTCCGGCGCGATCGCGCTGTGATCCGCGCATCAATGTTCAAACCTGATGTATCGTGGCGCGAAGCGTGCGCCTCGCTTCGCCCGTGCGGACGGTCATCCATTACATGACCGCCCGCCCCCGGCGACAGCGCCCGCACGATCCTCCGCAACACGAAAGGCCGTCCGGCGCCCGTGTAGGCCCGGCCGAGCCTCGCTCACTTGTCCGGAACCCGTCGCCATGAAAAAGCTTGTCAACCGCCCGTCCGATGTCGTGCGAGAAATGCTCGAAGGCATCGCCCGGCAGTCGCCGCATGTCGCGATCCTCGGCGACGAGCACGTGCTCGTCCGCCAGCCGCTGCCCGAGCCCGCGCAGCGCCCCGTCGCCGTCCTCTCAGGCGGTGGCAGCGGCCACGAGCCCGCACACGGCGGCTATGTCGGCGAAGGGATGTTGAGCGCAGCCGTCTGCGGCGAAGTGTTCACGTCGCCGTCCACCGACGCCGTACTCGCCGCGATCCGCGCCAGCGCCGGCCCGAACGGCGCGTTGCTGATCGTGAAGAACTACACGGGCGACCGGCTCAATTTCGGGCTCGCCGCCGAACTCGCGCGCGCCGAAGGCATTCCGGTCGAGACGGTCATCGTCGCCGACGACGTGTCGCTGCGCGGCCGCGTCGAGCGCGGCCAGCGGCGCGGGATCGCCGGCACCGTGCTGATCCACAAGCTCGCCGGCGCGGCCGCCGCGCGCGGGC